>NZ_SGTU01000099.1:0-1287 GCF_005435195.1 Halorubrum sp. SP3
AATCGGCATCGCGTACACGAACACGTACAGCAGGAGTTCACGGAGGTACAACAGCGCCTGAAGCGTCCACATCGCCACCGCGCCCACGAACGTGAGCAAGAGCCCGAGTAGCGGGTTCGACAGCGTCAGATCGAAGAAGTTGGTCAACGGTGATGCTACCGCATCGATCGAAGGCACCAGTGCGATGGAAAAGCCGTCGACAAGGTATAATGCGGTGACAGCAATCCAGTACCAAGTCGCAATTATTAGCCCTCCTGTCCACGCAGAGCGACGCACCTGCCGGTCGCGGATCGGATCACTGAGGTTGAAAATACGAAGCGTATGCCGGCCTTGGACACAGATGATGAGGACCAGAAATGCGATCAGGGTTATCTCTCCTGCGACGAGGGCATCGTACAGCTGTGTCCACGGCTGGTTCTGTGGTTCGCCTACTGGAATCCCGTTCGGCGTTTCAGGGACCGGTGTGCCGAAGAGTGCTTCCGTAATCGCACGGTACCCCACCCTAATTCCCTCGGTAAACCACTCAACAATCTGATTCAGGATCTCGATAAACCACTGAAAACCAACATCCGTAAGCGAAACCCCACTCATGTCTCGACCCTCTCTATTGTGATCTGACAGTCAGACAGATTCTGGCCCTGATAGCTCACACTGTACTCCTGTTCAGCCAATTCACCACCAACCGCTCCGGAGATACTAACCTCAAACTGTCCGCTTGTCCCGTCTGGAGTACAGCTGACAACATCACTGCTTGCTCCAAACGGCAGCGTCATAGAGTAAATCGTGCGTGTCTCCCCTGTGTCGATGACCGGCTCCATATACGTGATCGGTTGATCAACTGCCGCGATTCCACTCTCAGAAAGGTTATCTGGCGTTGGCCGGGGAACATCACCATCAAAGTGGAGTTTGGTAAGCTTCTCAGGCCCGGTCCCCACGTTCTCGACAGTCACAATTGTCTCGCCAGTAACCGTGAGACTCCCCGCACCTTCGAACATCTCCTCAGGGTGATTCCGGCCGAGTTTCAAGTCCCGAATAACGACATCCGGCCGCAACGACTGCTCAACCGCGGCCACCACCGAGTCCTCTTCGATCAACTGAACAGTGTACATCCCGGGTGGGTACGCCGTCCCGATCGGGATCGTCTCCTGACTGGCCCCCGGCGTGAGCTGGCGTTCGGCAAAGGCCTCGCCCGAGGGCGCGATCACGGCGAGGCCGGTGGCACTCGTGTCCGCGTCGTACTCGACGACGAGCTCGGTGCCGTCGACGTCGACACGCGAGATGTCGCCC
>NZ_SGTU01000100.1:0-1273 GCF_005435195.1 Halorubrum sp. SP3
CTCGTAACGGCGGCTACTTTTTACACATCGGCTTCCGCCGACCCAAGACCGACACCGAACGGAACACCGCCGAGGACGGGACGGTCCTCGGGGTTGATCTCGGTATCGAAAACCTCGCCGTCACAAGCACCGCCTCCTTCTTCAGCGGGCGGGAGTTAACCCACGATCTCCACGAGTTCGAGAAGGTACGCGCCGGACTCCAACAGACCGGGACGAGGAGTGCTCATCGGACGCTCGAACGATCGAGCGGCCGTGAACTTCGCTACGTTCGAGATATACTCCACCGAGCATCCAACGCCATCGTCTCGGAAGCGCTCGGGTACGAGTGCGACGTGATCGCGTTTGAGGATCTAACCAATATCCGCGACCGTACGGGAGCGTCGTGGGGACACAAGTGGGCGTTCCGAACGCTCTACGAACAGGTGGAATATAAAGCCGAAGCGGAAGGAATCTCGGTGAAGCAAGTCGGGTCGGCGTACACATCGAAGCGGTGCGCCGAGTGTGGGTTCACGGCAGACGAAAATCGCCCGACTCGCACCGATTTCCGGTGCGTGAAGTGCGAGTCGGAGGCGAACGCAGATTACAACGCGGCGAAGAACATCGGGATGCGGTATGTCCGTCGAGGCCAACAGTCGTCTCAGCGGACGGGCGACAGTCAACTCGCCCTAAAGTCTGGAACGGTGACGCCAAGTGGCGGATTCACCGCCTACCCGGACGGGTTCGAGGCCGAGTTCATGGACAAGCCCCACCCTCAAAACGCCGAAGGCGTTTAGGGTGGGGTAGTTGACTCGTAATCCGTGTCTCAGGCCACGCACTCCGCATCAACTCTCAGACACCCTGACGATTGGGCTCAGGTTCGTCGCACTCGGCAGACTCACACACCTGCTACGTGCCTCAGCATCTGTGTTATTCAGTCTACAAAGCTCTGCCAGTTGAGATGGTATTATCGTTGAGTGACAGATTGTTGCTGGATCTGCTATCCTCAGATTCTGCTTGGACTCAAGGAGTTAACCTGTGTGTAATAATTTCCTGGCGGTACTGATCCGAAGAGGCACTGACGGGTGCTTCACACTCCCTTCGCCGGTCAAAAGACGCTGGTTACGCTACGAGCAAGGCCAATTAGGCGAGACTGTTCCCATCAAACTGCTGTGCGTTATACTCGACGTCCAGCAGGTCGAGGACGGTGGGCGTCACGTCGAAGAGGTTCGCGTCGGACAGGTCGAGGTCCGGCTCCGTCGAGTACAGCAGCGAGTTCTCGAACTTGTGCATCCCG
>NZ_SGTU01000101.1:0-1265 GCF_005435195.1 Halorubrum sp. SP3
ACTGTTCGGTGATGGCACCCAGACACGCGATTTCACACATGTCGACGACGTTGTCCGCGCGTGCGAACTTGCTGCCGACCACGAACTCCAAGGGATTTACAACGTGGGCACTGAAGAAAGCTACTCGTTCAACGAGATGGTCGAGCTGATTAATGAAGAGCTTGGGACCAACGTCGACCCTAAGTACATTGAGAATCCCCTGGATGAGTACGTCCACGATACAATGGCAGACTACTCAAAACTTCATGCGGCCACTGGCTGGGAGCCAACAATTACGTTCGAAGAGGGTGTGTCACGGGTGTGTGAACCGTACCAGTAGCCACCTCTGAGGGTCGGTTAGCTCTCTCGATCAGCGAGGCTTATTCATGTCACCTCACATCTTTCGCCTGTGCTCCCACTAGGCCATCTTGCTTTCGCGTATCTCTGGTACGCACTGTACGCGGCCACCAGCACCCATCGGCTCCCCGCTCGGCTTGCGCTGCTCCCGCTTGCGTTCGGCAGCCAATTTCCAGATCTCATTGACAAACCACTCGCGTACATTGGGGTGCTCACGTATGGTCGCTCACTCGCTCACTCGCTATTCACGTTCGCTTTGTGTACGTTCACCGTTTGGTGGCTCGCCACCTGGCTTCGTGGGCGTTGGAGTGCCGAGACGCGCCCTGAACGACTTCGAATCGTTACCCCCGCGGCGTTCGCCATCGGCTACGCAAGTCACCTCCTTGGCGACACCTACCGGTTCTTACTCTCCGGTGATCTGTGGGCCGCACGGGTTTTGCTGTATCCGCTGTTTCCCGTCCCGGAGTCTCCGGCTGACGATATTGCGCCGTGGATTCGACTCTTCGAAATTTACCAAGAAATGGGCACACATCCCCAGATTACCCTCATCGTTGTTGCTATCGTTGTGTTTGTGGGGCTTCGCGTGCGCCAGTATCTGGCTCCCTCTCAGAATTAATACGCTGAGAACCACCTGCTGTTTGAATTCGTTTTATGCGCAAACGTTCAGCAATCTCTCGTCGATGCGTTTCTAGTCACTGAGCACGTAGCTTTCCGAGACGATTTTGTATATATCGAATTTATGTAATTATGATCCGGTGGTTCTGAATTCACTAATATGTGGTATGGAAACCGATTTGCGTGTTCCGCTGAACGTAGCAAGCTAAAAAATGTCGCCACAAAAGAGATTTATATGAGCTAATACTTCCATGCCACTATGGGACAGACACCCAGCGACAGACTGGAGACAGTCGCGGATGTCGCTGCTGCGA
>NZ_SGTU01000102.1:0-1264 GCF_005435195.1 Halorubrum sp. SP3
GGCGAGCCAGTCGTCGTGTTCCGCCAACTCCTCGGCGAGAACGACGAAGTCGATCGCGAGCCCGAGCGTTCCCTTGGAGGATTTGAACTGCGTCTCCGCCTCGGACACGAGCGCCTCGATTATCGCACGCTCCGCGTCAGAGATTTCCTTGTCTGAGCCGTCGTATTCGGATAGATCCGATTGATTTTCGAAGTAGGTACTCGGGAAGTGGCTCCGCAGAAAGGCCTCGATCGCCTCGTGCTCGTGATCAGCGCGATCGTCGCTCCATCTGCTCATCTGAATATACTGTCCACTTGGCAGACACGCTTAGAAACGTTGCGTTCCCGATGCTGAAAATTACATCACGTGCCTATTCCTGAAAGTGGGAGAGATTCGCAGGTACCCGTAATTAATTTATTATAGAGTTTAGATTTCCAATTAATCATGGATGATGAAAATCTGCGATCCTCTCTGACGTTGTTCTCCAAGACAGCAACAGAGAAGCTCAGTAGATTGGCTCACTTTCTAATTTCAATCGAGAATTACGGTCCAGAGCTTAAAGAGGTTCAATCAGGCTATCAACGTGAAGTGAATTCGGCCTCGGCAGTACCGCAGTCATGGCTCACGCAAATGGAGATGATGGGTTTAGTCCGCGTTAGCAGAAATTCACGGACTATTGAACTGCGGCCTACTGGTGAACAGGTACTAAGTGAACTTCAGCGAGAAGGGTCCCCTGATACCCCGATGGTACTAATAAAATCTTTCTGCGAAACGTTCATCGGGTTCTATGACACGATCGCACTGGTTTCCACTGTTCCGTTGCGAGTGAGCCAACTACAGACAATCTTAAACCAGAAATACGATTTAGATTGGGAGTCGAAGAGCCAGGCTAAGCAGCGGGCTGACTGGTTACGACTGGCAGGAGTAATCGATTTGAATTCTGCTAACGAATATACACTCTCTACTCAAGGCGAAGAGGTATACAGTAACTTACAGGACGAATATGGGACACCGGATATTCTGCCCCTCCTCGGATCCGATCATGATTCCACACCCCATAAAAACGCATCTCAGGAAGCGAATGTTGAAATTGATTTAGAAGGATCTGAGTCCGGGACGCAGACGACTACATCAGATGATACGGATCAGTCAGTTACTCTTCCTTTTATTGAGCGGAAAAATAAGAAAGTAATCTCAGTTCACGTGCCAAAAAGCAATAACACAGATGAGAGGTACGAAAGTACCGTCGAGTCCGACGAAACTCTTGAGTCGGATGATCCCCTCT
>NZ_SGTU01000103.1:0-420 GCF_005435195.1 Halorubrum sp. SP3
GTGCCCTGCCGAAGGGAGCGAGGGAGTTCAGCTCGGTAGAGGTTGCTCCCCGCCTTCTCGACGTCACCACCAAGCACCTCGATTCCGCGCTCAACGAACTCGTGGATGTCCGCTTCGGTCCCGTAGACATCCTCGGACTCGTCCATGACCTCCTGGATCTTCTGTCGGCTCTCCTGATCGAACGTACTCGTGTCGATGAGGCTGCGTTCGTACCACTCTTGTAGCGTGCGTTGGCGCTCGTCGATGAGTTCTTCGAGTTCCTCCTTGGTGGCACTCGCCGGTTCCTCATTCTGGATAGACTCCATAATGAGCGAGTCGACGTTGATGTCGTCGAGCATCCCGAGGACGTCGGCCGTGTTGCCGAGTTTCCCACGGATGTTCTCGACCTTGTTCTGGAGCATATCGAAAATCTCGCCCTCG
>NZ_SGTU01000103.1:524-1263 GCF_005435195.1 Halorubrum sp. SP3
TAGTTCACCATGATGTGGCAACTGTGCTGGAGGTCGATACCCTCGCTGGCCGCGTCAGTCGCAAACAGCAGACGGGACTGGCCGTGGTTGAACTCCTCCTCGATTCGGGCGCGTTCCTCTTTATCAACGCTACCATCAATAACGAGGATCTCGTCGGCCCACGGCTCATCTTTCACTAGCTCAAGCAGATAGTTGAGCGTGTCAGTATACTCTGTGAACAGCAGGAGTTTCTCGTCGGGTTGTTCCTCGAGCAACTGCTGGATGTAGCGGCGCACCTTCTGGGCCTTCGAGTCGACAGAGATGCCCTCGGCCAGCGAGACGAGATCGCGCAGCGTTTCGATCTCTTCCTCGAGTTGCGCGTCGCTTTCAGTGACGGTTAGCGCAGAGAGTTCCTCCTCTACTCGTTCTTTATCCTCTTCGTCGAGGTCTTCACCGTCAAGATACGCGGACGCCTCCTCCGAGAGACTGGTGGAACTTGACTGTTCATCGACGAGATCGCCTAAGCGACGGCTCAGTGTCGCTTTGATGGCGCCAATACTGCTGACAAGTCGCTTCTGCATGAGCGCCATCGCGAACCCGACCGCGGGCTCGTTCAACTTCTCAGATCGGTTGTAGACGTTCTGGACGTAGTCAGTAACGGCACGGTAGAACTGCCGTTCTTCGTGGGTCATATCAACGGGGACCGTGTTGACCTGACGGTCTGGAAAGATGCGTTCACCGTCGTCGTCGTACAGCGTCT
>NZ_SGTU01000104.1:0-1263 GCF_005435195.1 Halorubrum sp. SP3
GCTTCCTCCAGATTTCGACTGACGAAGTGTACGGGCAGGTGCTCGACGGGACCTTCTCGGAAGACGACCCGCTCAACCCGCGCAATCCCTACGCTGCGACGAAGGCGGGCGCAGATCTGCTCGCGAACAGCTTCCAGACGACCCACGACCTCCCCGTGGTCATCACGCGAACCAGTAACAACTTTGGCCCGCGACAACACCCTGAGAAGCTCATTCCGAAATTCATCCAGAACGCGGCTGCCGGGGAGGCGCTCCCCGTGTACGGTGACGGGTCCAACGTCCGTGAGTGGATCTACGTCGAGGACAATTGTCGGGCGCTCGATCTCGTGCTACGAGAAGGAGAGATTGGCGAAGTATACAACATCGGCAGCCACGCGGAAAAGACGAACCTCGAGGTTACCGAGGCGATTCTCGATGCCGTCGGCGCGTCCGACGACCTCATCGAGTTCGTTGAAGACCGCGCAGGTCACGATCAGCGATACGCGCTCGACACCGAGAAGATCGAAGCGCTGGGGTGGGAGCCGCAGTACTCTTTCGAGGAGGGGCTCGAACGCGCTGTCGACTACTACCTTGACTGATGGCCGATACGGACCCGATCCCGGACGAGGAATGGAAGTTGATCGTCGCAAACGTTCCGCTCGTCTCCGTCGATCTCGTGATCGACCACGACGGCGGCGTCCTCTTGGGGAAACGCGAGAACGAGCCCGCAAAAGGCGAGTGGTTCGTGCCCGGTGGAACGGTGTTCAAAAACGAACCTCGCACTGATGCTGTCCACCGCGTGGCCAACGAGGAACTCGGAGAACCTGTCGTCATCGACGACTGTCTCGGGACCTACGAACATTTCTACGAAACGGCAGCGGCCGATAGCGTCGATTCGAAACACTATCTCGCGACTGGGTATCGCTGTCACTTCGACCGCGACGATCCCGAGATCGGCGGCGACGACCAACACAGCGCCTTCCAAGTCTTCCGGCCGCCGTTCGAGAATCTCCATCCGTACGTTAAACGATACCTCGACGATCGCTAACCCGACTACTCCCGCACGAGCCGTGCCGCCTGCTCGACATCGGCGGGCGTATTCACGTTCACGCGCTCACCGAGATGGATGGTCTCGATCTCGTACCCTGCCCGAACCAACAGCCCGACCGCTTCGTTCAGCTGGTACTCGCCCTCCGCAGACGGTTGGACCAGCGCACACGCGTGGAACACGTCCGCGGGGAGCAGGTAACACCCAGTCATCACGAGCGTCGATGGCGGGTCGTC
>NZ_SGTU01000105.1:0-1260 GCF_005435195.1 Halorubrum sp. SP3
GTCGTATACCGGTTTCCCGCGCCGAGCGCGTCAGCCGTGATCTCCGAGGCAGACGTGTCCCAGTAGCCGAGTGGGGGGGAGCCCAAACAGCGCCGCGACGACCGCGACGCCGATAGTGGTGGTTGACAAAACGCCGCAGAAGGTAAGAGCATCGTGCGGGTCATCGTTCCCGAGGATGCCCGTGTCACTGACGAGTTCGATCTCCGGGATCGGTTCCAGCGCGACCTCGATATCGGTTGTGTGATCTCGCTTGTCGAGGACTTCCGTTTCCACGCCGACGAGCACAGTTCGTACTGATGACAGTGTCGATTAGCGGATAAGAGCTGACAACGAGCACCAAATGTGATTGCGGCGTCAGGAAAGGTGAACGCGCAAGTGTATGACTCGGTCTGGTGTGCCGTTTACATTAGTCTATTCCAAGGGCTAGATACAGTAATTTTTGCTGGAAAAGTCAGCTGATTGCCGATGTCGGTAACAACCCTGAAGATCACCTTGCTCGGGTCATGGACGTATTTCAACTCTACCCTGCTGGTCGCGACGACGCGTTTGAGGACTACAAGCAGTTCATCCGAGATGGGCACCCAATTGAGGATATTGAGTCATATCTCAATCAAGAGAGCCATGAACCGTTTCCCACGACATCTGATGTCGATCTCGTCCACATCAGGGGTACCTCACTGGACAGAACGTAGCGGAATGTCGATCGCAACGATATCTCGTTCGTCCACTATGATGGCGCATTCATCGCTAAGCATGAGAGAGTGTTCGAGATCGAGCGGCTTAACCAACAGTATAACCTCCACTGCGAATTTGTTGGGTAAGACTTGGTAACTAGTCAGTACCGCTGTTCGGCTGGTGAGCCATTTCTACTCAATGAACCTGATATCGAGCATTTACCTGCTTATCTTGGCGATAGCGCGGTTGCGTGTGCTCCAGCCCCCCAACCTCCCCCCGCGGTGGACCGTAGAGAATTTACTGAGGGGTTGCCGTACTGCTCACGAGCTAAGCGAACATCCTCCACATCGGAACCTACGTACGTTCACCCGAGTTACCGTTCGACTTCGTTTTCATTGTAATCGATAACTTGGTGTCACCAATTGAAGTTTATTACAGTGTGAGATTTTACTTATATACGAAGTGAGTGCGGCGCAGCGGCTCAGACTGGAATCAATTTTTCCTCGTCAGATAGTCACTGATCCCAGAAGGCTTCGATCCGGTCATCAAGATCAGTAAGCACAGTTGTGAGTACGTCCCGCCAGT
>NZ_SGTU01000106.1:0-292 GCF_005435195.1 Halorubrum sp. SP3
TTCGGTTCCGACCTGCCGACACCCTCTCTGGGCGACTGGGTCAAACCGCTCACGAGGAGTTACCCGGGCCTACTCATCGGGGTGGAGAATCCCGGAAGACTCTCAGATAAATTTATTGGATAAATTTAATTATATGGTTGTCAATCACTACTTGTTGATGGACCTACCCGTTCGTGACGGCGGCACGACGTTGATAACCGGTCCGACCTTATCCGGGCGCCGACGGCTGATCCACCAAACGCTGCGCGAGTCACCCGGCCAGCCAGCTATCGTAGCGACGCGAGAACCGGCA
>NZ_SGTU01000106.1:348-1260 GCF_005435195.1 Halorubrum sp. SP3
TATCAGCGGCTGACGGCGGGTTCCGAGTCTGAGCCCGTTATTGTCGACTGTGTCACAAATACTTTTGAACAACCACCGGATGACACGGCGTCGACAAAGTACGCCCAAGGCCCAGAGAATCTCACGTCTATCGGGATGAAATTCTCCGACATTCTCGAACAACGCAGGACAGATCAGCTCTCGGTCGGGCTCACGAATCTCTCGCCACTGTTAGTGTACACGTCACCTTCGGACGTATTCCAGTTCGTTAATATTCTCGTACAGAAGTCGGTCGGCACGGGCTGGCCGGTGTTCGTGACAATTGACCCCAGCGTACATGACGCCTCGACCGTCGAGCAGTTCGTTCCGCTGTTCGACGACGTGATCGAGACGCGGCGTACCGACGATGGAGATCAAGAGCTGCGGGTCCGAAAGCCGGAACCGACGAACTGGGCGGCGTTTTGACCGTGCCACGGTAGCCACCCTGCGGAACAATGAAGCTGGAATAGTCCGGACTGACCGAGTTTTTCCCGTCTCACCGGAGAGTGGCTTCCGTCTCTGTCCGCAACTGTCACTCGCCCGTGTCAGGGCTCTCACTCGGGCCGACCGCAGTGGCAACATTGGCGCCGTGGGTAGTCACGCGTGCGGTCCCTCCAACGAACACCTGAACAGTGGTCGCCAACCAACCGTTGAGGAGCACGAGGCTGGCCGCGCTCATCCACCAATGATCCACCCGAACGAGACCGTAGCCCACACCGTGAGTGCGCTACTACATAGTTGACCGAGCAGCTAGTAAGCACCACGAACTTTCTCCTTGCTTATACTCTCGCTTTGTCCGGCGCTCGCTGGGAACAGGGGCTCAGCGCCTACGTTCAGCTAACTGATTGGCCTCACTTGGACTGACAACATCAACCCAAATGTGTAGATCTCGAT
>NZ_SGTU01000107.1:0-1257 GCF_005435195.1 Halorubrum sp. SP3
CCTGTCCGCCGGTCATCGCGACTGGCAGCCAGAACCTCAGCGCCACGGACACCTGAAAATCCGAGTACGTAGACAAGCGCCCGATCACGGGCAGCTGTGAGTGCCTCTCGACTCCGGGGATCCGCATCAATGGCGTCGTGTGCTCGCTCGTCGACGTACGAGACAATGGTCTCACGCTGTTGCTGAGACCAGAACTGTTGTTGCCCAGAATCCGTCGTGGGACGGTCAGGCATTTCGTCTTTCGCCCGGTCGGTGTCTGCCGGATTCTCTGCGATGTACTCCCACTGCTGGCAATAATGGAGGTACGCAGAGACGAGCGAGTAGTAGTTCCACGCGGTAGCGGGTGTGATCCCCTCGGCATCACCGTTCGCCCGTCGAGCATTCACGCGCCGGGCAAGATGGCCAGCGTATCGGGCGAGATGTCGGCTATCGAGCGCCTCCAGAGTGGTAACCCCGCGACTGTCCATCCATTCAATCCAGTCCGGGACGACGCGTTCGAGCGCTTGAACGTAGTTCCCTGAGCGCTGGGCCTCCTCTCCAGCCGAATCAGTCTCGCCGATCGTCTTCGCCTTGGCGTCGAGAAAATCAGGCAATGGATCGTCGAGTGGTGTTTCACCGGTTATTTCCCCGGATTGAGGGCCGTCAGCTGGCGGTGCCATTGATTCAGCTTCACCGACGGCGGCGACCCTCAAAAATCTACTTGTGACTACTCGACTAATCCAAAGTGGATAGAAAAATTTCCAATATTGCCCCGATCACCCGTCTAGCGGCTGATTACGGACAAATGGGCTAGATCCCCCATGCTATAAATTACATATCGCTATACAAAATGTCGCAGTGTGGAAGTTCACAGTTTCGGAGGATAGGCTAGTTTTGGATCGAATCGCCATCAAGTCGTGGTGATTCTCAGCAGTCGGGGATCGATTTTGAATCCTTACTCTCGAACTACCGGACGAGCGTACGAAATTGTGTGGATTTTAGCGCTGCTGAATACGGTTGTCACTCTTGAGCGGCGGACCCAGCGAGAGCTCAGCCGATTAGTCGTGCGGGATCAACGCCGAGGCAACGAGCTCAACACACTCACCCGCAGCAATCACAGGCGCGTAGTCCATTTCCCCGTCGACACCTGCTTTCAGCAGGAAGTCGGTCAGCCGCCAGATATTGTACAAGAGGACCGCGAACACGAAGTAGAACAGGCGAACACGGTAGTCTTTCGAGGAGGTCTTCGCGAGAAAATCACCTTTGATCGATTTGTAC
>NZ_SGTU01000108.1:0-1232 GCF_005435195.1 Halorubrum sp. SP3
CCGAAAGCGTGTCGTACTCCGTCTGCTCGGCAGCGTCCTGAAGCATTGCGTAGACGACCTCCGAGGTGGTGAACGCGATAGATCGATCCTCGGGGTGGATCTCGTCGGGCAGCTCCTCGACTGGGAGAACCTCGTGGTGTTCGAACCGCTGTTCGCTGACCCAACTCGGCGGTGGAATCAGATACGACACATCGTAGTCATCCCGCGAGAACAGCACGTCACGGCTATCTATGAGGTGGGCGAGTTGGATGCGAAGCGCACGGTCTATCGCCGCGGACGCAGTCTGTAATCCCTCCGCTCGCCGTACTGTTTCAACGAGACGGGCGGAGTAATCGGTGGGGTCAGAGAGTTGTCCACGAGCGTAGCGTTTCGCTTGGAGATCCGTGTCTGTGACGAGACGGATGTCATCGGGCCACCACGGTTCAGAGACGTTGTCACTCATTACGTCTCTGTATGCGTGTCCGATATAAATGAGATGCGAAAAGAGGGTTAGACTTCAGACAGACTCTAACTCGTCCAGTTCGGGGATTTCCTTGTCGCTGGCAAACTCCTCGACCGACTGCCCCGTCTCCGAAGCGAGTCGCTGTGCCGTTTCAGTCACCTCCTTCGCACCGCGACGGAGGCACCCGAGACAGCGTCCGTGCGAGGTATGGATGTGTTCCTCGTCACATCTCTTACAGTATTCTTTCAGGGCCTCTGCGTCGATTTCAGCAGTACTCATCCTTGTGCTGGTCCAGCCACTCCTCGGCCTTCCGTTCGATCACCTTCTGTTTCGTCGGGTCGAGTGCGTCCGCCCGCATCTGCCCGCGGTACCGCGCCGCACGGTACGACGCCTTCGCGACCTGACGGACGAGTGCGTGGAGATGTTCGTCGGTGATCGCGTGAATATCTTCAGGAATCGACGGCGGACGCTCGGTTACAGTAAGCGTCTCGTCTCGGTGCGTCGTCACAGTTTCGTCACTCATCGTTGAACACCCACACAGCGGTGATCTCCATCCCGTTCTTCAGCGCCTCCGTCGGGGTGTCACCCAGTTCGTAGATCATCTGATACTCGGGTTTCACGACACGGCCAACGGCGCTGGCTCGCTGTGTCGAGCCAGCGTTAACGGCGGACGACTGTCCGCCGCCGTCGCTCGTCGGTTCCCCGAACTGGAAGTGGCCGTTGTACTCTACGAACTGGACAACACGGTGATCCTTGTACCGCTCACCGTCGCTTGCGGTGGCTCGCTCCG
>NZ_SGTU01000010.1:0-114806 GCF_005435195.1 Halorubrum sp. SP3
CGAACAAGCTCTCAAACAGTGATCCCCGCGCCGTCATCGGATTCAACAAAGCAGACGTAGATGTATTCGCGATCCGCGATCTACGTACTTCGCTCGGCCTGATCGGTGCGCGAGGTACATAGAAATCGCTTGTGTTGTGGGTGGCGGCCACGGCGATTGTGGTCGATCCGTGGGTATCACTTCAACACGTGCCGGTTCAGTTACTCCAGAACGACGGGATCGGGACCCCGGCACACACGATGTGATATACATGAGCCGACGAACCAGTCTCAAGATCACCGACGAGCTCGAACGGCACCTCGAAAAGGCGAGCGAGACTGTGGCGAGCGGTCCGGATGATGGCCCACCGATGAATGTGGTAATTGACGCTGCGCTCGCTCACCTGATTCAATCAAAAGAAAACTTCCACAGAGCTCGTGAAGAGTTGGATCCAGTTACAGTCCAGCAGTTCAACACTGACGTGCTCGGGCTGCGATGCAGAACAAAAATAGAAAGCCGATGGAGATAGCGGCGTTCCGATTAGGCTGAGAGGTCTGCCGTCCCCTCAAAGATCACGTTCCCACTCGGATCGTGGATGAGCTGGACCGTTAGATCATCATTATCCGGGAAAGCGGGGCTTCCTTCGGTATAAGTTACTGTTTGACCAGTTTGCCAATCACCTGAGGCAACGGTTGTAGCATTCTCGTACCTTGTGCCGTCAACAGCTAAGACGAGATCGTCTATTGGAATAGCCTGCCCCCCCGTTTTGGTGATAGCAATCGTTGTATCAGATGAACTTTCGATATCGAAACTTGCCTGCGGCGCGGTGTCTCCTAACTGATCGCCGAGTCCGAGAACGAACGTCCCGATAACGGCCGCCAGGATGACGGTAATCGCGACCATGAGGATGACGCCGATGACGGGACTTACTGCCCTGTCGTCCGCGTTGGATTGGTTGCTTGGTTTCATAGTTTGAACCCAGCGGCCACCGACGAACGAGATCTCGGAGACCCGGGCGCCGTTATCGGCGCACGAGACAAATCTGCCCTCGTTCAGATCGGTTGCTGGTTACTTGTAAGGAAGCGGGACTGCCTTATGTACTTAATGGCATGAATATCAGCGGAGAAAATTGGACAGGTGGAATCAAATCCGTTGACGTAATTACAGTAGTCATGGAACCCACGGCTACATCTCTCTCCCGGACTTACAGCGATCGCGTGTATCCGGACCCGTGGGAGAAGGTCCTCGATTACCGTCGCGTCCGCGAGTACGCCGCCGAGAACCCGAACGCCGGCCGGGTCCGGGTCGGTCGCCCCACGACGCCCGTAAGGCGCGGGTGACGAAGTATCGGAACGACGGCGTCCCTCGGGGCGTCGTTTCGGACCAGCCCAACGCGAGCGAGGACGTTCTCGACAAGCACTACGACCGCGCTTCGGAGCGCGAGAAGGCAGACCACCGATGGCGGATTATACAACACTGAGCGTCACGCAAATTCAAGCCGATTACAGCGGGATAATCACGGGACTCAACTCTCGTCGCGCCCGTATCGTTCTCCCCGACAGATAGAACGGAGCAGAATGGTTCTATGGCCCTCTGGAAACGCAGCACGCTAAGCGGTGAAGACACGCGATAGATCGGTTACGGTCACGTGTGCGTATTGACCCATGATTTCACGGAACACGTCGATCCAGAGTAGTATATCTCTCCCCTCTGTCTCACTTCGCCAACTTACTCTGCTCGTCGTTTACCTCTCGGTAGTGGCGCTAACCACCGCTCACTTCGGAATACAATCACTCGCACGTAATGAATAACTATCTCCACCGAGATCCGTCCGGTAATCGGAGCCGCGAACGAGTCATCGCTTTACCGCAGGGTATGACTGAAAACCACAATGCGGTCTAATTGGGTTGATGACACACCACCCGAACACTGACGTCCTGATTGTCGGCGGTGGCCTCGCCGGGCTGAGCCTGGCGGGATACCTCCAGCGCCAAGGCGTCGAACCAACGATTATCGAGCGAGTACCCGAGTGGCGAGACGCGGGATACGGAATCGGGCTGTGGGAGGACGGCCTCACGGTCCTCGACGAACTCGGGCTCCTCGATGCCGCCCGTGGCCGAGCCGCCGATCCCCGTGGATTTGCGGTTCGTGCGGGGGGTGGCGAACTCCTCGCACGCGCGTCGCTTCCCCCTGCGCAGATACTGCTCCTGGTCATCCATCGCGCTGACCTCCATGCCGTACTCCGGGAGAACGTTCCGTCGGACTGGATTCGCATGGGGACAGCGCCCGAGGATATCACCGAGCACGCCGACGGTGTGACCGTCACCTTCGACGACGGGACGACTGACGAATTCGACTTCATCATCGGTGCTGATGGGGTTCATTCGGCTGTGCGCAGTCAGTGCTTTGACGACTGGAGGAAACGCGAGTCCGATACGTACGTGTGGTCGCTGTGGGCCGAACAGGACGCGGACGTGGGGCAGGATATGGTCAGTGTCTGGGGGCCGGGGAGTGAGGGGTTTGTCGCTCGGGTCGGCGACCGCGTCGGGTTCAACCTCGCCGCCCGCCTCGACAGTCCACCAGAGCCCCCCGGCCGTGCGGCGCTACGGAGACAGGCCGAGGCCATCGGCTGGCAGTTGCCAGCGCTTCTCGACGGCACCGACGACGAGCCGTTTTTCGACCGCATCCGCGACGTGACGTGTGAGCACTGGCACACCGACCGCATTGCCTTGATCGGTGACGCCGCGCACGCAGTCCATCCGATTTCGGGGATGGGTGCGTCGCTCGCACTCCAAGACGCGCGTGTTCTCGCCCAGGAACTCGCTACGTCTCGCTCCGATCGGCCGTCCGACGCCTTCGCTAACTTCGAATCTCGGCGGCGGGCGGCTGTAACACGCGTTCAGCGTATGGCACGCGTTGAGGCCGCGATCACGTTCCTCGAATCGGACTCTCTCCGACGTCTCCGCAACAGCATCGTCAAACACACACCCCTGTTTGATATGTTCATCAAGCGGCAAGCACGAAACGACTAGGGTCCGGGAGCGGCTCCTCTGACTGGCGCCTCCCGCATCGTTTGAGCCTCGGCGCACCAAGACCCCTCGTCACCAGTTTTCAAGGTATTGCTGAAATCACAACAGCGTAGAACTGTGAACTCGTAACAGCGTCGGCTACTCGTCTTCGAGAGCGTCGTAGATGTCCCGGTTCGAATCCCGGTCGCCGGCTGCGACCCGTCGAACCAGTTCCCGCCGGATATCCTCCATCACCTCGTCGAGCGGAGACGCTGTTTCCGCCCCTCCCTCGGTGGTCATACCTGAACGGACGCTTCGAGCGCCGTTAATCGTCGGGTCCGAAGAATCGCCGGTCAACCGATCTAGCCCGTAGTTGACGAGTTCGTCTCGCCGTTCGTCGATCTCACCGGCCAGATCCAGGTCTTCGGTACGGGATCGGAGATACTCGGTGGTTCCCTCCTCATCCATCGCCGCTTCGTCGGTTCCGAACGCCTTCAGAATCGCCCGCACTTCGTCGTCGTACTCGAACCGACACCCGTTGAGGAAGTAGAAGACGACCGTCGCGTTGAGCGCGGTTCGTTTGTTCGCATCGACCGAGGGGTGATTGGCGACGAGGAGCCGGAGGAGGTGATACGCCTTCTCGTGGATGGTGTCCGGTGCGGAACCGAAACTGCCCTCCTCGACGTAGTTCAACGCGAACTCGACGTCACCGGGGTTCCGAACACCGGGGGGAGTGTCGGGATACTCCGCGACGATGTCGTCGTGGATGGCGACGACATCCTCGACGGACGGGTACCACAACGAGTCGGTCATTCGCTCCAATCTCGATACTACACCGGTGTAGCTGTTGCTATGATGAGACGGGAGAGTGATGTCAGAAATCTCTTTTTTTCAGGACGCCAATCTCGACCGTCTCACGCCTGAAAGGTCTCGTCGTTCGACGGTCGAACCAGCGCCCGTCGCGCCAGTCTCGTTCTAATCGAATGACTGCGACGGGGTAGTGGCTTCTTTCAGAGGGAGAGCGTTACGATTTTGAACGAAAGTGCGGCTCATGTGTCGACTTTTCAGGATCGCGGCGGAACACTGCTCACACCCATGGACCTGACGGAGGGGGCAGTTCGGGAGATCTGTACTGACGCGGTTTTCGAACGCGGGGAGAGGTACCTCGCTGAGGACCGTATCCTCGATATCCATCGCATTGACACTACTGTAACCGCCGTCGTGAGCGGCAGCCGTCAGTACGACGTGCGTGTCGACCTCGCGGTCAACGGCTTCGACCCGTGGTGCGACTGCCCGTATACCGGACCGGAGGCGTGTAAGCACGTCGTCGCCGTGTTGCTTCGATGCGCGGACGACTGCCCTCCGGACGAGGGCGATCGGCTCGACGCCGCACTCGAGGCTGCCGACGCCGACGACCTGCGGGGGTTCCTCCGGGACACACTGGCGACCGACGCTGCCGTCCGCGAACGCTTCTTCGCCCGCTTCGGTGAGTCACCGACGCGATCGGTCGAGGATCTGCGCGCTGCGATCGACCGAGAGTTCGAGGAGACGAACCCCGACTACTTCGTCGTCTTCGAGCCGATCGACTTCTCGGAGTGGTTCGATCTCGCGGGCGAGTATCGCGATCAGGGGCGATACGCGTCGGCGGCAGCGGTGTATCGCGCCCTCGTCGAATCGCTCGACGAGAATATGGAGCGCGTCGACGGGGCGTACGACCACTTCTCGCAGCGGTTCACGCGAGCACTTGACGGGTACGTCGACTGCGTGGCGGCCGGCGATCCCGACGCTGAGGAGGCCGCCGACGCCGTCGCGTTTCTCGAGGACCGGACGACATCCGGAACGCCGTTGCTCAGCGAGCACTTCGAGCGCGCAGCGACGGAGTTGGAGGACACGCTCGCTGAGCGGCGAGATCGGTAATCCTTCGCCATCCTGCTTTTTGCCGCGCTTCAGTCGTTCGCTCTCCGAGCGCGGCGATGACGTCGTCGATCGTGTAGAGACCGAAATCATCGCGCTCGGCGGCAGCCTCGCGGATGCTGTCCGTGAGTCCCCTCCGAGAGAACAGCGCGCATTGGACGGTCCGCGTGCCACCGCCCGACGGCTCCCACCGGAGTTCCTCGACGTGCGTCTTCAGCGAGGCCAACGCGCTGTATTCGAGCGGCGACTCCCGATACATACACTCGCCGACGACGAGCGCGTCTTCGTCGGTGAGCCCGGTCGCGTTCTTCGGCTGTGAGACCGACCCGTGGCGCACCGCCTCGTCGATCGTCGCGTCGCGGAGCAGACGGCTGCGAGAAGACCCCGCTGACGGGGGGGTATTCCATGCGCCGCTACGTCCCACGGAGCACCCGCCACTTCGCGGCGACGAACCCCGCGAGGATGAACACGAAACCGGCGACGGTCGCGGGGGTCACTTCCTGCCCGAGCACGAGCCAGCCCGCGAGCGCCGCGAACACTGGAATCACGTACTCGATGAAGCTCATCTCGATCGGCCCGAGGTCGTCCAGCAGCGTGAAGTACAGGAGGAAGCCGCCGGCGCCGGCGACCGCGGAGAGGTACGCGACGGCGGCGAGCGCGGACGGCGTCCACGTGGCGGTCGCGAACGACTGCCCGGGGAGCGCGAGCACGGCGGCGTGGAGGACGACCGCGCCGACGGCCATCATCCAGGCCTGTGTCGAGAGGAACGGCATCGACGGCGATCGGCTGTGGGTGACGACCGCGGCGACGGCGAACGCGAGCGCGGAGGCGAGCACGAGCGCGACGCCGAGGACGCTGTCCGCGAGGTTCGTCGGGTCGGGATCGGCGATAACCACGACGCCGACGAACCCGAGCGCGACGCCGAGCGCGGTGGCGGCGGTGAACTCCTCGTCGGTCGAGACGAGCCGCGTGAGCGCCGGGGTCACCACGGGGACGAGGCCCAACAGCACCGCGGCGACCCCGCCCGTGACGTACCGCTGGCCGGCGAACAGGAACGCGTGATGGGCGCCGATGATGAGGGCCCCGCCGACGAGCACGTAGACGTAGTCGTCCCGCGTCCGGGGGCGGATGTCCACGCCGGCGACGAGCACGGCGGCGAACAGCAGCACGGCAGCGACGTCGAAGCGCACGGCGGCGAACGGGACCGCGGGGAGGTCCGCGAGGCCGACGTCCGTCGCCATGAACGCCGTCCCCCACACTGCGCACAGCAACAGAAAGCGGCCGGCCGTCCGGGAGCGACTCATTCACGCGGAGGTCGCCGCCGACGGCGAAAGACCCGTCGAACCGCGCCGGTTCTCCCAGCGCCGGCTGCGTGTAGCCGACGGCTTGAGATACGCTCTGACGGTCTCGGTTCCACTCTCAACGCGACCGAGAGCGGATTCTCCGGCCCTGTCCGTCGCCCCGACGCAAGCGCCGACTGCCAACTCGGGAACCCGAACTTCACTTGGGGCACAGACGTAAGCTTCTGGCCCGGCAATGGGTGGTATGGCTGATTCCGATACCGCCGCCGACGCGACGCCTGTCGAGACGACCGAGTGGGAGGGTGGATTCAGTTGGATCGCGTATCCCGACGAGGACGCGCGCCGCGCGAGCCACGCACTGACGACGGGCGCCGGCGTCTGGCTCGTCGACCCGGTCGACGTCGACGGACTCGACGCGCACCTCCGCGAGGCGGGAGACGTCGCCGGCGTCGTCGTCCTTCAGGACCGACACACGCGCGACGCCGCGGCGGTGGCGCGTCGACACGACGTCGCCGTGTCCGTGCCGGAGGGAATGTCGCTCACCCGCGAGAAGCTCGACGCGGACGCGGAACCGACCGGCTCGGCGCTCGCCGGGTCCGCGTACGAGGTTCACGAGCTCCGACTGGACGACGACTGGGAAGAGGCCGTCCTGTGGAACGACGACCGCTCGACGCTGCTCGTCCCCGAGACGCTCGGGACGCTCCCGGCGTTCCGGGACGACGGCGACGCGCTCGGGGTTCACCCCGCAGTCGAGGAGTCGCCACAGGGACTGGCGGAGTGGGATCCCGGCCACCTCCTCGTCGGCCACGGCACGAGCATCCACGAGGGCGCGACGGCGGCGCTCACGGCCGCGCTCGGACTCGACTGACGGCGACCGGAAGGCGACCCTCGTTCCGTCCAGAACCGAGACACGCTAACACACGACATATACGTCTGCGAGCCCGACTGCGCGTAGATGCGGGTCGATCCACGAACCGCCCTGCGACGGCTCTACAGGAAAGTAACCCCCATGGAACTCACAGGACAACAGATCAGAGAGTATGACCGACGTGCGATAGACAGCGACACCACTGAGACAGCAACATTTGGCCTCGGCTGCTTCTGGGGGCCGGACGCCCAGTTCGGCGCCCTCGACGGCGTGGTCCGCACCCGCGTGGGCTACGCCGGCGGGACCTCGCGCGACCCGACGTACCACTCGTTAGGGAACCACACCGAAGTGTTCCAAGTCGAGTTCGATCCCGACACGATCACCTACCGAGACCTGCTGACACGGGTCTTCGAATCCCACAACCCCAACCACCAGACCGGAAACACGCAGTACCAAAACGTCGTCCTCACGGCGACGGCGGCCCAGCAGGCGACCCTCGACGAGTTTCTCTCGTCACGAGGGCTCACTGCCGACGGGATCGGCACACGGATCGAGCAGCTCTCGCGGTTCTCCCCGGCCGAAGACTACCACCAGAAGTACAAGCTGCGGTCCGTCTCCTCGCTTATCGACGCGTTCGACGCGGCGGGATACGACGACGAAGCGTTGCGGGAGTCACCCATCGCCGCCAAGCTGAACGGCTATGCCGCTGGACACGACGTCGCGGTGGTCGAAGAGCTCCCGGCGTCCAGGTGACGCCGTCGGCCGTCGGTTCTCACGGCGCGACCGATGTCCGCAGATGACACAGGCTTTCCGTATGGCACTCCTTGTGTCCGTATGTCGATAACTACTGGCGATTCGGTGACGCTCGAGTACACCGGCAAACTGGACGATGGGACCGTGTTCGACACCTCCAAGGAGTCAGTCGCCGAGGAAGCGGGCCTCGCCGAGGCCCAGCCCGACCGCGAGTACACGCCGTTGACGGTCGAGGTCGGCGGCGGTCAGGTCATCGAGGGGATGGAGGAGGGACTCCTCGGGTTGGCGGCCGGCGAGACGGACACGCTGACGATCCCGCCGGAGAAGGCCTACGGACAGCCCAGCGACGAGAACGTCGAGGAGTTCGACACCGACGAGCTCCGGGAGATGCTCGGCGGCCAGCTGCCCGAGGAGGGCGCGTACCTCGAGGCCCAGGACGGCAGCCAGGGCGAGATCGTCCACGCGGACGAGGACGTGATTCGAGCGGACTTCAACCCGCCGCTCGCCGGTGAGACGCTGACGTTCGACGTCGAAATCGTCGAGGTCAACTGAGCCCGCCCCGTCCGCTTCGCCCGCCTGACGGGACTACCCGTGAAACCGGTACAGCGACGTGACGTACGGGAGCCGGTTGAGCATCCAGATCGCCACCGGCAGGCCCACGACCGTGACCGCGAGCGCCGACGCGACGTTCGCCCACAGCAGGCTCAGCCACCAACCGACGAGGACGAAGTAGATCCCACGCACGACGAGCGACCGCTGGCCTCGCGCCGAGTCCGGGTCCGAGAGCGACCGCGGCTCCGCGAGCGTGAGCACCGTCGGCACGAGGTTGATCAGCTTGACACCGACGGGAAGCAGCACGACCGTGACCGTGAGCAGCCACGCGACGTTGACGACGATCGGCGTCGCCCACCAGCCGACGAAGACGAACCACAGCGCGCGAACGAGCAGGGACCGTTGTGCCATTGCTCGGGATAGACGCTCAGCGGGGAAGCCCGTGTCGCCGGTCGCCGTCGCCGCGAATCCCTCGACCAGGAGCGATACTGGACTTCGCGGCGACGGCCGCCCCGAATGCGTTTCTCCGGTAGCGTGTCCGGGGCGACCACCGCGAGGCACCCCGACCGACCCCGTCCGTTTCAAGACGCTCGCCGACGTGTTGTTCGTATGGAACTGACGCCGGGCGTACACGGGCTCCCGTTACAGGTATCGATGGACGACCGCGAGGCGACGTTCAACGCGACCGCCGTCGAGACGCCGCAGGGACTCCTCCTGATCGACGCCGGCCTCCCCGACACCGCGGACGTCCTCGAGGCCGCGCTCGACGACGAGGGGTTGCGCCTCGACGACGCCTGGGGCGTCCTCGTCACGCATCAGGATCCGGACCACGCCGGCTGTCTGGCGGCCGTCGTCGACCGGACCGACGCCGTGGTCTTCGCGCACGAGACGGAAGTGCCGTACCTGGAAGGCGACAGGGAGCTCGTCAAATCCAGCGCGGAGCGACCGCTGTCGATCGACCCGACGACGGTCGACGTCCGCCTGACGGGGGGCGAAACGTTCGCGACCGCCGCGGGGCCGATGGAGGTGGTCGCGACGCCCGGCCACAGTCCGGGGCACGTGTCGGCGCACTTCCCCGACGCGGAGCTGCTCGTCAGCGCCGACGCGCTCAACGTCGTCGACGGCGCGCTCGTCGGGCCCCGGCCCGAGGTGACGCAGGACCTCGAGACCGCGTGGGAGAGCGTCGAGACGCTCGCCGATCTGGCCGTGACGCAGACGTTCTGCTTCCACGGCGGCCGCGTCGCCGCCGGGACGGACCGCATACGGGAGCTAGTAGCCGACCGGTAGCGGGCGGGCGAGGCGGTCGCGGTCATCGTCACCGTCGAACCAGCCGACCCAAACCGACTTGCGTAGGGGGCGCGTCGCTCCGCCCATGCCCGCCTCACAGTCCGGACCCACGAGCCTCGAATTCGGCGTCCTCGGCACCGCGGGGATCGCCCGCAAAGCGGTGATCCCGGCGATCGCCGCGAGCGACCACGCGGTCGGCGCGGTGGCGTCGCGGGACGCCGACCGCGCGGAGCGGTTCGCGGCCGAGAACTCGATCCCCCGCAGCTACGGCTCCTACGAGGCCCTCCTCGACGACGACGCGCTCGACGCGGTGTACGTCCCGCTCCCCAACGGCCGCCACGCCGAGTGGACGAAACGCGCCGCGGACGCCGGGTTGGACGTGCTCTGTGAGAAGCCGCTCGCCGCCGACGCGGACGAGGCGCGTGACGTGGTCGACCACTGCGACCGACGTGGCGTCACGCTGATGGAGGCGTTCATGTACCGGTACCACCCCCGCACCGAGCGCGCCGTCGCGCTCGCGGCGACCGAGCTCGACGACGTCCGCACGGTGACGGCCACCTTCCGCTTCCCGCTGTACGACCGCCCGAACGACGTGCGACTCGACCCCGAACTCGCCGGCGGGTCGCTGATGGACGTCGGGTGTTACCCCGTCTCGCTGGCCCGGACGGTCCTCGGGACGCCGGACCGGGCGTACGCCCACGCCGGCGACACCCGGGACGCCGGGGTCGACACCGAACTCGCGGGCGTGTTAGCGTACGACGACGGTCGCTCGGCGCGGGTCGCGTCCGGCTTCGACACGCAACTGGTTCAGCGGTACCGCGTCGACGCGACGAACGGCTGGGTCGAGGTCGAGCGCGCGTTCGACGCCCCAACCGACGAGCCGGTGGAACTGGAGTACGAGATCGACGGGCGCCACGGCGTCGAGACGTTCCCGGCGGTCGACCAGTACCGGCTCCAAGTCGACCGCTTCGCCGAGCGCGTCGCCGACGGGACCGCCCCTCTGACCGATGGCGAGGAGGCGATCGCGAACATGGAGATCATCGACGCGCTCGCCGAGAGCGCCGCCGACGGCGCCCCCGTCGACCTCTAAGCGGGGGCGTCGGACCGCAGCCTCCGGGGTTTCAGTCAGTCCGTCCCGAGCGCCGCCACCTCGCTCACCGGTCGATCCCGCCCTCGCCGTCGATGACGTCGCGGACCTCTTCCCGAGTCGTCACCGCGAGGTCGCCGTCGGTGGTGCGTTTCAGCGCCGCCGTCGCGGATCCCCACCGGAGGGACGCGGCGAGGTCCCCGCCCCGAAGCCGCTCCGCGACGAAGCCGGCGACGAACGCGTCCCCGGTGCCGATCGCGTCGAACGTCTCCGCCTCGTACACGTCCTGCTCGTACACCGAGCCGTCGTGGAGCGCGACCGCCCCCTCCAGCCCGCGGGTGACGACCACCGTGTCGAACCCGAACTCCGTGGCGAGCCCGTGTGCGATCTCGACGGCGTTGCCCTCGCGATCGAGCACCTCGCGGGCGTCGCGCCGCGGGACGAACAGGGTATCGACGCGCTCGAACAGGTCCTCGTACGCCGCCCGCGCCGTCTCCGAGTCCCAGAGCTTCGCCCGGTAGTTCAGGTCGAACGAGCGCGCGGTCCCCGCCTCGCCGGCGGTCTCCAACAGGGCGGCCGTCGTCTCCGCGGCGGCCGCCGAGAGGGCGGGCGTGATCCCCGTCGTGTGGAACCACTCCGCGTCTTCGACCGCCCCCGTCGGAAGCTCCTCGGCCTCGACGGTCGTGATCGCCGCGTCGGCGC
This sequence comes from Halorubrum sp. SP3, assembly GCF_005435195.1. NCBI lineage: Archaea > Methanobacteriati > Methanobacteriota > Halobacteria > Halobacteriales > Haloferacaceae > Halorubrum > Halorubrum sp. SP3. The sequence continues at coordinate 11,452 of NZ_SGTU01000010.1, forward strand.
GGTCGTAGATGACGTTCGTCCCCCGCGGTTCGCCGCCGTGCTCGAGGTAGTACGTCCCCACTCGGCTCGTCTCCGCGTCCGCCCACGCGACGCCCGGCCGGACGCCGTGGCTCCGCAGTTCGGTCACGATCCGTCGGCCGAGCGGCGAGTCGGGGAGCTTCGAGAGCCAACGGGTGTCGGCGCCGAGTCGCGCGGCCCCGACCGCGACGTTGCTCTCCGCGCCGCCGGCCTGGACGGTCAATTCGCGGGTCGTCTCCAGCCGCTCGCCGCGCGGCGGCGACAGCCGCAGCATCGTCTCGCCGAACGTGACGAGGTCGGTCATCGACGCCACCCCCCGCCGCAGGTCTCGAACCGGTTCATATCGGATGCTACTCTCGCCCGAATATAAGAGGGGGTGATCGCCGTCGACCGTCGATCGGGGGATCCTCGCGTCCCCCGTGTCGCGGCACCAGCCCGCTCCGCTCCGTGTCGTGGCACCAGCCCGCTCCACCTCGTGTCGCGACGATCGCCCGCTCCGTGTCGCGACGATCGCCCGCTCCGTGTCGCGACGATCGCCTACTCCGCGTCCTCGCGCGCCCGGTAGTCCGGCAGCGTGTCGTCCTGCATCACCGCGCCGCGGCCGCCGTCGACGAGCAGCGCGGCCCCCGTGACGAAGGCGGCGTCCTCGCTCGCGAGGAAGGAGACGGCACCGGCGACGTCGGCGGGCGTGCCGATCCGGCCGGTCGGGTGGATCGATTCGACTTCTTCGAGGCGTCCCTCCGGCAGCTCGTCTCGCGTCCGCTCGACTTCGACCCAGCCGGGAACGACCGTGTTCACCCGGACGCGGGGACCGAAGTCTACCGCGAGCGACCGCGTCATGCCGTTGATACCCGCCTTGACGGCGTTATAGGGGAAATGCGCCGGCATCGTCGCGTACGCGTGGTTCGACGAGACGTTCACGATCGCCCCGCGGTCCATGTGTTCGAGGGCGGCCCGCGCGGCGAGCCAGTACGCGCGGAAGTCCGTCTCGACGACGAACGCCCAGTCGTCGAGCGTCGCCTCGTCGGCGGCCGTCTCCGTCTGGACCCCGGCGTTGTTCACCAGCACGTCGACCGAGCCGTAGCGCTCGGCGGCCGCCTCCGCGAGCGCGGCAACGTCGTCCGGGTCGCGCATGTCGGCGCGGACGAACGTCGCGTCTCCGGTCTCCGGGTCGTCGCCCGACTCGCCGCCGTTCCGATCCGCGATCCGCTCGGCGACGGCCTCCCCCGCCTCCTCGGAGCGCCCGCTGACGACGACGTTCGCCCCCTCGGCGGCCAGTCGCTCCGCGATCCCGGCGCCGATCCCGCGGGTCGATCCCGTGACGATCGCGGTCTCGCCGGCGAACCGTCCGGGGACCGCCCCCTCGGTCGGCGACTCGGGACGGCGGGTCATCGGTTCCTCTCGCGTCGCCGGGTCGTCGGTCCCTCTCGCGTCGCCGGGTCGTCGGTCCGCCCCGCTCGCCGCGATTCGGTCTCCATCGGGATCACCACTCCGCGACGGAGCCGTCGTCGTGGCGCCAGACGGGGTTGTGCCAGTCGACGTCTTTCTCGGCCTGCTCGCGCACGTGTTCCTCGTCGATCTCGATACCGAGCCCGTCGCCGCCCGGGACGTCGACGAAGCCGTCGCGGTACTCGAACACCGACGGGTCCGCGAGGTAGTCCAACACGTCGCTCGTCTCGTTGTAGTGGATGTCGAGCGACTGCTCCTGGATCAGCGCGTTCGGCGTGCAGGCGTCGACCTGGATGCAAGAGGCGAGCGCGATCGGGCCGAGCGGGCAGTGCGGCGCGACCGACACGTCGTACGCCTCGGCCATCGACGCGATCTTCTTCAGCTCGGAGATCCCGCCGGCGTGGGAGACGTCCGGCTGGATCAGGTCCACCGCGTCCGCCTCGAGTATCTCCTTGAAGTCCCACCGCGAGTACATCCGCTCGCCGGTCGCGATCGGGATCGTCGTCGACGCCCGGATCGCCGGCAGCGCGTCGTTGTTCTCGGGCAACACCGGTTCCTCGATGAACATCGGGTCGTACGGCTCCAGCGCCGCGGCGAGCCGGCGAACCATCGGCTTGGCCACCCGGCCGTGGAAGTCGACCCCGATGTCGACCTCGTCGCCGACCGCCTCCCGGACGGCCGCGATCCGGTCGGCCGAATCGGCCACCGCGGCCGGGGAGTCGATCGACTCTAGCTCCGCAGTCGCGTTCATCTTCAGCGCCGAGAAGCCGGCGTCGACCTTCTCGCGGGCGGCCTCGCCCACGTCCGCCGGCCGGTCCCCGCCGATCCACTGATAGACGCGGACCCGGTCGCGCGCCCGGCCGCCGAGCAGCCCGTGGACGGGCGCGCCGAACTGCTTCCCCTTGAGGTCCCACAGCGCCTGGTCGACGCCGGCGATGGCGCTCATCAGCACGGGGCCGCCGCGGTAGAAGCCGCCGCGGTACATCGCCTGCCAATGGTCTTCGATCCGCGTCGGGTCCTCGCCGAGGAGGTAGTCGTCGAGCAGCTCCTCGACGGCCGCGACGACCGTGTGGGAGCGTCCCTCGACGATCGGCTCTCCCCAGCCGACCCTCCCGTCGCTCGTCGTGAGCTTCAGAAACAGCCAGCGAGGCGGTACCTCGAACAGCTCGTAGTCGGTGATGTGCATGGTGAGTTCGGTAACTCCGAACCGGTCCGACCGTCGCGGGACTCGCGCGCCGTCGGTCGCCGCCGGCGTCCGACGCGGACCGGTCCGTCGCCACGGTCGTAGTTGCCCGTCCCTCACTTAAATAGCGGGTGTGTGCGGCCGCGCCGCGGGCGTCGACGCGACCGCGACACGCCCCGATTTAAGCCCCCGCGGCGAGCAGGGGAACGCATGCGAACCGACCGACTCGACCGGATCACGGACGGCGGAGTGATCGCGATCCTCCGCGGCGTGGCGCGGGACGACGCCGTGGCGGTCGCGGACGCCGTCGTCGACGCCGGCGTGACGGCGCTCGAGGTAACGGCGGACACGCCGAACGCGACGGCGTCGATCGAGGCGATCGCCGACCGCGTCGACGACGCGCTGGTCGGCGCCGGGACCGTCCTGGACGCGGAGACCGCGCGCGCGGCGCAGCTCGCCGGCGCGGAGTTCCTCGTGACGCCGACCGCGAACCGCGAAGTGATCCGGACGGCGAACCGCTACGGAACGCCGATCGCGGTCGGCGCGTACACGCCGACCGAGGCGCTCTCGGCCTTCGAGGCCGGCGCCGACCTCGTGAAGGTGTTCCCCGCGAAGACCGGCGGTCCGGACCACGTCGCGGCGATCGGCGGCCCGCTCCCGCAGGTCCCGCTCGTCCCCACCGGCGGCGTGGACGCGGACAACGCGGGCGACTACGTCGACGCGGGCGCGGTCGCGGTCGGCGTCGGCAGCGGGATCGTCGACGGCGAGGCGATCGCCGCCGACGACTTCGACGCGATCCGGGCGAATGCGCGCGCGGTCCTCGACGCCGTCTCCGCCGCGCGGGAGTGAGGGGGACGCTCGGGAGCGCTCGGCGACGCTCGCCCGGCTCGCGTCGCCCGTTCGAGCGTCGTCTCGGCCGGGTCGTCGCCTACCGCGCCGGCGAGCGGCTCTCGTCCGCGGCGTCGGGCGACGACGACCGCACCGCGTCCCAGCCCCGGAGACAGGCCTCACAGAGGTAGTACGCGAACCCGTCGACGTCTCGATGCGTGAGCGAGGCGTCGATACCGCATCTCTCACAGTTCATAGCCGCCCACTACGTCAAGACGGGTATATGTCTTCTGCTCGGAGTCAGACCTGTGATAATTCATCACGGAACCGACGAAACGGAAGTTCCGGCGACCGCGCGGTCGACACGCCCCCGCGCGGCGCCTACCGCAGCGCGTCGAGGCCGAACTCGAAGGCCGCGACCGGCACCTCAAGGTCGTGTTCGACGAGCACCGCGGGGTGGAGCTCACCGATCACGCCGACGCGCTCGCCGTCGATCACGGCGGCGGCGGCGCGGCCCTCGATGAACGAGGGGTGTTCGGTCCGCGGGGTCTCCAGGTCGGCGTCGAAGTCGTTACAGAGCGCCTGGAGCCGCCCCTTCGCCGCCTCGTAGGAGGCGTCGCGCCGGGCGACCGCGCCGGCGACGTGGCGGAACTCGGCGACGTTCGTGTCCTCGGCGTCGTCGCGCTCGGCCACGAAGCCGACCTCCGCGACGTCCTGCGGGTAGGCGTTGTGGGTGTTCCGCTCCAACAGCATGACGAGCGAGGGGAGCGCCCACGTGCGCAGCTGGGTGTACTCCTCGCTGTACGGCTCGGTGATCTCGACGGGGTCGCCGCCGCCGAAGACGCCGGCGCTCGCGTTCGGCTCGCCCGCGTCGGCGACCGCGGCGCCGCCGGTCCCCGGCTCGATCCGCATCCGGTCGTAGTTCTCGGTCCCGCTCGTCATGTGGAAGTTCAGCAGGTCCTCGAAGCCGAGCCCCACGAGGCTCGTCCGGACCGCGTCCTCTAACCGCGAGCGCTCGTGGCGCCCGCCGACGGTGCCCACGTCGGGGTAGCGGGGCTCCAAGTTGTCGAAGCCGTACGCGCGCCCCACGTCGTCGACCAGGTCGAGCGGGTGGAGCACGTCGACGCGGTACGGCGGAATCTCCACCTCGTAGGACACATCCTCGTCGAGGGTGTAGGAGGCGTCGAGGCCGGCGCGCTCGAAGCAGTCGACGACCTCCTCCGGCTCGAACTCGACGCCGAGCAGCGTCTCGATCCGGTCGTGCGAGACGGTCTTCTCGTCGACGTCGAGGTCGGGACGGACCAGTTCGCGGCCGTACTCGCTCGGGTGCGTCGCGCCGTCGGCGTAGTTCACCTCGACCGACTCGATCGTCGCCCCGCGGGCCGACAGCGCGTAACAGATGATGTTGCACATCCGGTCTATCGTCCACTGGTCGGTGCCGGTGAGCTCGACGAACAGCTCGCGCGAGCCGGTCGTCACCTCGGTGCGCTTCCCGTTGATCACCGGCGGGAACGAGAACAGCCCGAGCTCGTCGTAGATCGCGGGATACCGGTCGAGATCCGTCACGAGGTCCGCGTAGGTCGTCCCCGTGTCGTGTTCCGCCAAGACCTCGTTCGGGGTCAGCTCGTCGTTCGCGTCGAGCGGGACGAACGTATCCCCGTCGGGGTCGACCCCGCGGTAGGTGATCGACGGCTCCGCGCCCTCCTGGAGCGGCGCGCCCTTCACCATCGCGAGGTCGTGGATCCCGATCGCGCCCTTCGCGCGGCCGCGGCCCATCGTCGCGTGGAGCTTCTCCTGGAGCTGGATCAGAGACTCCAGCGCCGCCTCGTCCATATCGAGGCCGCGGACCACGGCGCCGGTGACGTACGGGCGCTCGTCCGGAACCGACTCGTCGACCTCGATGGTCCACTCGGGGTCGTTCGTGTTCGGGACGTAGACGCCGCGGGCGTCGCCGTAGTGGTACCGAAGCGAGCGGGCGACCCCCTCGACGGAGAGCCGGTCGAGTCGGTCGGGCGCGAACTCGAACTGGAACATCCCGTCGTCGGTCTCTCCCTCGAACTCCAAGCCGAGCCCGAACAGGTCGGTTTTGAGTTCATCGTCGTCCTTCTCCTCGTGGCCGGTGAGCTCGCGGAGCTCGTCGGGGTCGACGTCGACGACGGGCATCAGTAGCTCACCTCCGCGTTCCGCAGGAAGTCGATGTCGGCTAAGGTTCCGTGGAGGTCGCGGATGTCCTCCGCGCCGGTGGTGAGCATCGCCAGCCGTTCAAGGGCGAGCCCCCACGCCATCACGTCGCAGTCGACGCCGAGCGGGCCGGTGACCTCCTCGCGGAAGACGCCCGAGTTCCCGATCTCGATCTCCTCGCCCGTCTCCGGGTGTTCACCGAACAGCTCGAAGGAGGGCTCGGTGTAGGGGTTGTAGTGGGGCTTGAACCGGATGTCCGTAATTCCGAACTGCCGGTAGAACTCCTCGAAGGTGCCCATCAGGTCGCGCACCGAGAGGTCCTCGGCCATCACCCACCCCTCGATCTGGAAGAACTCCAGGAGGTGCGTCGGGTCGAGGGTGTCGTTGCGGTACACCTTCTCGACCGAGAAGTAGCGCTGCGGCGGCTCCAGTTCGGCGCCCGCGACCCCGGAGAGGTACCGCATCGACAGCGACGTGGTGTGGCCGCGAAGCGCGACCTCCCGCGCGAAGTCCTGCGACCACGGCGAGTGGTAGCCGTCGCCGTCCTCGCCCCACCCGTCGCGGTGGGCCGACTCGACGCGGTCGATCAGCTCCTCGGGGATCTCCTCCATCGGGTCCACGTCGAGCGCGAACCGGTCCCAGTGGGTCCGCGCCGGATGGTCCTGGGGCATGAACAGGCAGTCGTTGATCCAGAAGTCGGCGTCGGCGTGGGGGCCCTCCATCTCCGAAAATCCCATCCCGACCAGCACGTCCTTCACGCGGTCGGCGGTCCGGCGGAGCACGTGTTTCCGGCCGCCGCGGGCCGTCTCGGCCTCGGCCTCGACGTTGTACTCGGCGAACTCGGCGTCGCGCCACTCGCCGCTGGCGAGGAGTTCCGGCGTGAGCGCGCCCACCGTCTCGGTCGCCTCGACGCCGGTCATCAGCGCGTCGACGCCGTCGTCGGTGAGCGTCACCGTCCGGGTGACCGACTCCGCGACCGCGAGCAGTCCGCGCGAGTCGAGCCGGTCGATCACCGCGCCGTCGACGTCGAGGTCGCTCGCGTCGAGCGCCGCCCCCTCGCGGTCGGCCTCCGCGAGCGCCGCGAGCGCCCTCGCCTCCGGGTCGGCGTCGAGGTCGGCGTCGGGGTCGACCGAGAGCTCGCCGCCGTCGACGCTCCCGAACCCCTTGCGCGCGAAGTTCGCGAGCGCGATGTCGACCTCGGGCCCGTCCAGGTCGGCCCCGCCGATGACCGCGCCCATCGAGGCCGGTTCGGCGTCGGCGCCCGCGTCGAGGCCGGCTCGGTAGAGCCGGGTCTCTGGGAGTCCCTCGTCGACGTAGCTCCGCCCCTCGTCGGTGAGTTCGAGGCTCTCGTCGGTCACCGAGGCGACCTCGACGAGCCCGTCGTCGGCCAGGTCGAAGGCCGCGCCCGCGACCGTCTCCGGCTTCAGGTCGGTCGCCGCGGCTATCTCCGCCACCGTTCGGTCGTCCGTCGCGCTCGCGGCCTCGAGGACCGCGAGCTGTCGTTCCGGGAGTCGCATTCGAGTTGTCTCTACACGCGTGCGGCTGGTTGGTAACGGTTCCGGGACCGAGACGCGCCGCCCGTAATCATTTTTGATAAATTAACCGATCGGTTTATGACTCGTACTCGTGTGAGAACGACTATGAGTAGCGTAACGGCCGGCTCGGACGGATCCGGTTCGGTTCCAGAGACGGCGCGCGTCCGTCACGGCGGCAGCGGCCCCAGTCCCAGCCTCGCCGTCGTCGAGGCGATCGCGGAACTCGTCGGCGTCGCCCCCGCCGACTTACGCGAAGAGGGCGTGGTGCTGTACGACTACGTCGACCCCGACGCGCTGAACGCGCTCGTCACCGACCGCTCCGACGCCGACGTCGACGTCTCGCTCATCGTCGCGGGCTACGAGGTCCGCGTCGGTCCCGACTCCGCCGTCGCTCGGCGGTCGGGGAACTGAGTCGACGCCGGCGACTCGACACGACCCGATCCCCCTGCTACCCTTCGTCCGACGCCCGTTCGCGGAGCCGCGCGATCCGGTCACCGAGCGGCGGTTGAACCTCGAACCACGTCGACCAGTCGCCGGTTTCCGGCTCGACTCCGCGGCGCTCCGCGACGCGCTCGAACGCGTCCGCGACGCGCTCGGCCCCGACCGCGTCGGCGGCGCGGGCGTCCGCCGCGTACTGGACCCGGCGGCCGGCCCAGAAGGAGACGACACCCACGGCGACGACGGCGGCGAACCCAGACTCGAACGGGACGAGCGCCGTGACGACCGCCGCCAGCGCCGCCAGCACGCCCCCCACGGCGACGGCGCGGAACTCGGCGTAGTACGTCGCGGCCCGGCCGGCCTCTGCCGCGAACAGCCCGATCGCGACGTCCTCGTCGAGGTCCGTTAGCACGTCTTCGGTCAGAAACAGCACCCGTCGACGAGGCGGGCCTCGAATCCCGACCTCCGCCGGACCGGTGGCCGCCGATCCGCTCCCGTCGCTCGCCTCGCCGTCGCCGGACCCCCCGACCGACTCGATCGCGATCCGGTCGACGTCGAGCCCGCCCGGCTCCGCCAGCGCCGCGATCTGCGCGCGCTCCGCGTCCGTCGGCTCCCGAAGGTCCCGAAAGCGGTCGGCGGCGTACAGCGGACCCACCGCGACCGCGAGCGCGGCGAGGACGGCGACGACGAGAACGAACGCGACCCTGATCATCGCTCTCGACGACGGCTCGGCCCGGCTAAAAGGACGCGGTGTCGCGACGCCTCCCGGCAACCCCGACGCCGAGCGAACTCGCCTTCGGTCGACGCCCCGCGCGCCCGTTCGCGGCTCACTCCGGAACGCGTCGCGCCAGCGCCCGGACCGCCGCCGCGGCCTCGCTGTCGGGCGCGGCGGCCGCGATCGGCCGTTCCGCCTCGACGGACCGAGCGACCCGGGGATCTGCCGGCACCACCTCGACCGGGGCGCCGAGCGCGTCGCCGATCGGCTCGACGGGCGGCGGCTCGGTCACTCGGTTGACCGCGCAACCGACCAGCCCCGCGTCGAGCTCGCGCGCGAGCTCCCGGGTCCGGATCGCGTCGGCCAGCGCGAACGCCCGCGGCGAGACGACGAGGAGGCAGGCGTCCGCGACCGCGAGCGGGACGCCCGCGTCGGCGCGGCGCCCCGCGGGACAGTCGAGGACGACGGTGCCGAACTCGCGTTCGACCGCCGCGACCGCTTCGCTCAGCCGCACCAGGTCGGCCGCCCGCGCGCCGGCAAGCGTCCGCCCGCACGGAACGACGTCGACCGGTCCGGGCCGGACCGTCTCGATCGGGTCCGCCGCGCCGGCGAGCACGTCGTGGAGGTCCGGGCCCCGTCCCCCCGGGAGGTCGGCCATCCCGAGGTCCGCGTCGACGACGACGCCGTCGAGTTCGGCGGCGACGTTGTACGCGAGCGTCGTCTTCCCCACGCCGCCCTTTCCGCCCGCCACGGCGAGGATCACGCCAGCGCCTCCAGCGCTTCCGTCGGCACGTCGCTCTCTTCAGCCCGTTCCGCCAGCGCCGCGGCGCGGTCCCGGACCGCCTTCAGGCGTTCGGCGTCGGCCGCGACGCGTTCGTCGAGCCGTCCGAGCGCGTCGAGACCGCCGCCCTCCTCGACGACGTCGGTCGCCGTCGCGAGATCCGCGTCCGTCAGCCGTTCCGCCCGCTCGACCCGCGCCTCGACAGCCGCGAACCACGCGTCGAGCTCGCCGGGACCCGCCGCGCTCGGCCCCGGTTCGTCGGCCGCCGGTCGACCGAGACCGTTCCCGTCCGCCGACCCGTTCCCCTCGGCGTCTCCGTCGGCCTCGCTTCCGTCTCGATCGGTTTCGGCCGCGTCGTCCTCGGCCTCGTTCCCGTCTCGCTCCGTCGCTTCCACGTCGCGATCGATCCCCTCGCCGTCGCGGTTCCGCTCGCTCTCCGAGCCGGCCGCCGCGCGCCGCGGTGGGCGGTGATCGTCGAGGTCGCGCACCGCCGCCCGCGCGACGTCGTCTCCGGCTTCGATCGCCCCGGAACCGTCGTCGTCGACCGGTCTCACAGGCTCGACGCTCGCGAGCTCGACCGGCGGCTCGACCGGCTCAGCGAGCGCGGCGAAGCCGAACGCCGCCCGTTCGCCCGGGTCGATCACCGCGGTCACGCCCGCGGCGTCCCACCCCGCCTCGGCGACGCCGCCTCGCCGCGGCGGGAGCGCCGGGGCGTCGAGCCGGCTCTCGATCCGGACCCGCCGCGGGACTGCGCCGTCGTTTCGCACCCGGCATCCGACGAGCGAGGCGTCTCCCTCCCGGTCGACGGACCAGTCGAGTTCCATGGGTCGGCTGCCGCGGAATCGCATATAAGGGTCGGGGCGGACCGCCGCATTCGACGGGGTTCAGCGCCCGCCCGCGTCGCCGGATCTCTCCCCCTCGCCGGCGGTGTCCCCCACGCGAACGTCGGCCGTCCGAAGCAGCGACCGCGCGCTCCGGTCCGCCGACTCGACCGCTCGGGCCGCGTCGCCGCGCAGTTCGACGGCGCCGTCGAGCGCCGCGATCCTGACCGCGGCGAGCGACGCCGCGATCCGGCTCCCGTCGTACCCGTTCGGGCCCTGTCCGGCCGCGCTCGGGTCGCCGCGCGGGACGACCGCGAGGGCCCGCCGAAACGCCGGATACACCGCCTCGACGAGTTCGTTCCGCGCGTCGCACAGCCGGTTCCGGAGGCGGTCGCGGAGCCGCAGTCGCCGCCGACGCTGGTCGCGGGCGCGGGCTGCCTCGCCCCTCGCTCGTTCGAGCGCCTGTTCGGCGGCGATCACTTCGGTCTGTGCGGCCGAAAGCTCCGCGGCCGCCGCCTCTAGGTCGTCGAGCGTCTCGTCCGCCTCGGCGTCGACCGCGCGACGCGCTCGCGCGTCGCCGCGCAGCGTCGCGACGCGTTCCTTCAGTCGATCGGTCTCGCCGGTCGTCTCCGCGACCCGTCGCCGCGCCGCGGTCAGATCGACCGGGTCGATCTCGATCGCCGCGAGCTCCCCTTCGATCTCGTCGATCTCGTCCGCGACCGACGCGGTCATCCCTCGCGAACGCGCGGTCGCGGCGAGCTGACGCCGGATCCCCGCGTCGGTGGGCAACCGTCCGAGGACCTCGACCGGTTCCGGCCGACCCGCGACGGGGTCGTCAGCGCCGTCTCCGTTCGAACCGACCGGTGCCGGATCGGTTTCGGTCACAGCTCTCGTTCGCGCATGGTATCGGGATCCGGGTGATCCGTTCCCGCGGCGAAGGCGGCGTACGGCGTCGCCTTCGCGGACCGGTCCGCGTAGGCCGCGGCGGCTTCCCGGACCGGCTCGTCGACGGCGACGAACTCGTTGAACGGTTCGGTGCGTTCTATCTGAACGGCTCCGCCGTGCGACTCCCGCAGCCGCAGCGCGAGGAACGCGGCGTACACCGTCTCGTCGAGCATGGCGGCCCGCCCGAACCGCCGGGCGACGACCGACTCGTGGCGGCGACACAGGTTCCGGAGGCCGGTTCGAGCGGCCGCCGAATACGTCACGACCAACAACACGCCCGGCGCTGGTCGGTTACGGAATTTAGCCGTTCCGGACCGGAACGTTTCAGCCGCCTTCAGCGACCGCGACGAAACCGTTCCGGCCTGGTTCCGAGATCCGCAGTCAGAACCGCTCCACGTCGAACGCCGGCCTCTCACTGCGGCCCGGATCACCGTCCTCCTCCGGATCACCGTCCTCCTCTCGGTCACCATCGTGCGTCTCGCCGTCGACGTCGCTCGCCGCGAGGACGCGTTCGCGGGCGGCCGGCTCAGAGGGCGCGACGACCACGGTGCCGTCGACGGGGTCGTCGCCGACGGCGCGGTACACGTCGTCGTCGCCGTCGAACTCGGTGGCGTACGTCCGGAGCACCGCCGCGACGCGCCGCTCCGTGGCCGCGAGGTCGGCCTCGCCGTTCTCGAACTCGCGGAGCGCGTCCTCGACGTTCCGTATCGCGGAGATGCGGTCCATCTACGTCGTCCTGAGGTGGCCCTGCTGGGGCTCGTACACCTCGCCTTTCGTCCGGAGCTTCTCGATCTCGCCCTCGGCTTTCCCCCGGTCCATTCCGATCTCGCCGGCGCGGTCGAGCACCTCGTCGACCGGCGCGCCTTCCTGGTACTCCTCCTCGATGTCGGCAATGAGGCCCTTGATGTTCTTGATCCGGTCGCGCTGGCTCTTCGAGGTCCCAGTCTCGACCACGTCGGCGTCGAACTGGCCCGTCTCCGGGTCGACGCCGATGTCCTTGAGACACGACTCGACGATGTCGGTCGCGCGGTCGGCGTCCTCGCGCTCGACGGTGTCCGAGAGGCGGACCCGCGCGCTGGCCTCCGAGAGCCGCACCATCGCCTCCAGCTTCCGCGCGGTGACCGGCACCGGCGCGTCCTCATCGGCGCCCTTCGAGCGCAGGTCGACGTAGAACTCCTCGATCAGCTCCTTCGCCTCCTCCGTCATCGTCGGGTAACAGGAGCGCTTCGCGTGGGCGATGTACTTGCGTAACAGCTCCGAGTCGATCTCGGGCGCGACCTCCTCGGTCACCTCCGCCACCTGCTCCGAGGTGAACTCCGAGCTCGCCAGCTCCTCGCGCTGGGTGTTGAGCTCGCCCGCGTAGTTCGTCTTGATGATGTGTTTCGCCAGCCGGGAGTCGTGCTCCGGGTCCGGACTGTCCGTCACCGTGAAGATGAGGTCGAACCGCGAGATGAGCGCCGGTTCGAGGTCGATCTGCTCGCCGATCGGCTCGTACTGGTCGAACCGGCCGTACTTGGGGTTCGCGGCACCGAGCAGGGAACACCGCGCCTTCAGCGTCGCGTTGATCCCTGCCTTCGAGACGGAGATCTTCTGCTGTTCGAGCCCCTCGTGCATCGCGGAGCGGTCGGAGGAGTTGTGCACGACGAGCCCGTTCGCGACGAAGTTGTGCGTCTCCTCGACCGTGAGATCGTACACCCGCGGTCGCTCTCCGTCCTCGATCCGCGTCAGTATCGACCGCAGCTCCGCTTCGACGGCGTCGACCTCCTCCGCGACGGCCTCGCGCACATCGTCGAGTCGGTCCGTTTCGACGGCGCCGGACAGCCAGCGCGACACGGTCGCCTGCGTCACGTCCAGTCTCGACGCCACGTCCGCCTGACTGATCTCATACGCGTCGAGCGCCGCCGACAGCTCCGCTCGCGTCTCGCCGACCGGACCGCGGTCGAGCAGTTCGCGAGCGCGGTCTTCCGCCGTGTCGACCGGGCCGTCGATGACGCCGGCGAGACGCTGCCGGAGTACCTTGCCGCGGTGTTCGACCGATTCCGGCGGGATCGTCTCGACCGACTCGACGCGGCGCCACTTCACGTCGCCGCGAACGAACTCGCGGAGGTCGTCGAATTCGACGTTCGCGACCTCGCCGACGACCTCTCGGAGTCGCGCGGTCACCGTCCGACGGATCTCGTCGCCCTCGCCCCACTCGCGGGAAATCTGTTGCTGGGACAGCGTCGTTCCCTCGGCCAACTCGGACTGCGAGACGTGGTATCGGCGCCGTAGCTCCGAGAGCGTCTCCCACGTCGGCGTCTCGTCGAGCGCGTCGCGGTCGGCGGCGGCCGTCTCCAGTCTGTTCTCGAACGCCGCGAGCACTTGGCGGGCGCGGTGGAGCGAGACGTTCGCGGCCCCGGTCTCGAAGTCGTGATACGTGACCGCGTCGAGCCCGCACTCGCTTTGGTAGAGCCGGAGGGAGTCGCGACACCGCGCGAGCACGTCGTCGACCTCCGGGACCACGTCGAGGATCGTTCGGTCGCCGTCCGCGGCGTCGACGACGCGGTCGAGCGCCGCCGCCTTCCGCGTGGCCGTGAATCCGACGTACCGCCGGAACGCCGCGAGCGAGTCGGCGTCGGTCACCGTGAAGTAGTACACGTCGCGGCCGCCGTCTCGTTCGCGGTGCTGGAGCTGGCTCGACACGCCGAACCCTAAGAGCAGGCTCCGCGTGCCCTCCAGCAGGTCCCGGCTCGCCGACGCTATCCGGACGTTGCCCGCCGACTCGTCGACGTGCCCCTCGATGTCGGCGAGCGCGCGGACGAACGCGGCCTTCGCTGCGCGGCTCCCGGCCGATACGGGAGTCGGGAAGCACTTCTCGTCGTACCGACCGAGGTTCATCCCCGCGTCGAGGACGGCGTCGGCGTGTTCCTTCCCCGTGACGCGAACCGTCTCGACGCCGTCGTCACGCTTCTCGCTCGGCGGTCGAACCGGCTCCGCGTCGAACGCCGCCCGCGCCGCGCGCTCGAAGTCGTCTAAGAGTTCGTCGTCCGCGTTGGTGAACCGGACGCCGTAGACGCCCTCGTCGCGGTCGTAGAAGACGTTGCCGTCGCCCGAGAGGTATCCGAGGACGCTCGCCATCGCGGCGTCAACGCCGTCAGCGTCGACGGATCCATCGTCGAGCGGTTCGACGCTCCCGACGCCGCCCGCCATTGCTGCCGCTCCGGCGCCGTCGGCGGCCTTCGTCGGAATCTCTCGGGGCACGTACACCCAGTCGCCGTCGTCGAGCGCGGCCGCCTCGCGCTCGACCCGCTCGCCGTCGTCGAGGACGAAGAACGGGTGGTCGGCGGTCGCGGTCAATGACTCGCCGGTCTCGGTCGTCACCCGGGTCAGCTCCGACGGCGCGTCGTACTCGTGGACCGCGGAGACGGACCGCTCGACGAGGTTCCCGTCCTCGTCCATCGACCAGACGTCGAGGTCGACGTCGCGCACGCGGCGCCCGTTCGAGAGCTCCTCGACGTCGCCGTCCTCGGCCGCCTCACGCGCCAGCTCGTCGATGCGCTCGACGCGGCCGTCTGCCAGCGAGACCAGCGCGTCGCCGGTGACGCAGTCCATCTTGTCCAGCTCGTCGACCGCCGCGATCCCCTTGTCTGCGAGGACGAGCGCGCCGGCTTCGAGCGACCACTGCTGGCCGTCGCCGAAGTCGTCGCGGACGGCCGCCGCCGTGAGCCCGGCCGCGCTCGAACCCTTCCCGGAGGTGTACACCGAGCGGGGCGCGATGTTTTCTACATACGAAATCATCTGTGAGTTGTGTGAGACGATCCCGTTCGAGACGTAGTTGTGAGTCCCCTCGACTTCGAGATCGTACACCCACTCGTCATCTGGTTCGACTCGCTCGATGGACTCAATCTGATCCCAGCGAATATCGCTCTCAGCGAGTTGACCGAGCGCGGCAACGTCGCGTGCGGTGGATCCGCCATCTGTTTTGGCGAAAGCGTCGGTGTCGCTGTCGATGGGGGACCCACACGCGTCCTCGAATGCGTCGACAATTCGTCTGAGGGCGTCCCGACTCGGATTCCGGTTTCCGGCCTCGTAGTGTCGGTACGTGCTCCGTGGTACACCGCACTCGTACTGTGTCAGTCCCAGCGACTCACGCAGTCGACGAAGCGTCGGACCGACGTTTGGGATCACGTCCACGTTCGTGTTCCGATCCGTTTCGAGATGCTCCGCCGCTGCGGACTGTTTTCGTTCGGTAACGAACCCGATTTCAGTGACGTAGCGGTCGAACTGTGCGCCGCTGATACGGAGCCGGTAGCTTCCGTTGTGCCGCTCGTGTAACTGGGATGTAATCCCGTGTTGAAGCAGGAGCGACCGGAGTCCTTCGAGAAGCTCCTCGCTCACCGACGCGACGCTTATCTCGCGTTGCGACGCAGAAACGTGACCTTCTCCCTCGATGAATCCCTCGATGAAAGCGGCGGTGATTTTGTCGGATGCACCTACAATCCTCGGTGGGATCCGCTTCTCAGCGGAGCTTTTTAGTAGCGCTTCGTCGATTTCGTTGAGGAAACTGACGAACTCACCGGCGGAACACAGCAACTCCCGCGCGCTTTTGTCATCGTGCGGCTTCCTGGTGGTCGTTTCGAGGTTGAGATCGTGGAGCGTGTTCCGCGCGTCTTCGAGGACCTCCTCGTCGTTGTTCGTGATCGAAACGAATCCCGAGTGGTCGTTGCGTTTCTCGACGTACCCCTCAGCAACAATGTATCCGACGAGCCGGGAGAGCGCTGGGGTCCACCGTTCGGGAGCGTCGAGACGAACGGCGTTGTGCGACTGTGCCCTGCGGAAATCGACGTCGAGCGTGTCGTCGGCGTCCACGTCGAGTCGGGTGAGCGCCGCCACGAATTCGCCCGTTTCCAGTTCCTCGGCACGGATCGGAGCGAACTGCCCGTCCCGCTGGATGAACAGCGGGTGGGAAGGCGTCACGTCGAGTTCACGGCCCGACGCCGTTTCGATCCGATACATCTCCGCTGGCGCCTCCCTCTTCCAGACTTTCGTCGCGCGGGACGCCCCGACAGCGCCGTCCTCCTGAAGCGCAGGAACCTCGAAGTCGACGCTGTCCCAGACGCCGTCGTCGACCGGCTTCGGATCGTCGAGATTCCGCTCTACCAGATCGCGTATCGGAACCTTTCGTCCATCGTTGAGGATGACATCTGTGTCCCCATCGAGACACTTACCCGTGCCAGGGTCGCCAATAAGCAGCATGTGGAGGTCGCCCCGAATTCGCGATCCGTCGGGGAGGTGCTTCGTCACGCCGGAGAACAGCTGGAGGATCATCGCGAGCTTCTCCTCCTCGTAGCCGTAGATGGCGGGCGCGATGGAGCCGACCATCGCCTCGTAGATGTCGTCGCGCTCGGAGAGCTCGATGATGTCGCGTTTGTCCGCCTCCGTGATGTCCATGTCCTCGAACTCCTCGTCCTCGATGCCGATGGAGACGCCGTCCATGTACAGGTCGAAGATGGCGGACTTTTCGTTGCCCTGCTCGACCTGCTCGATGTGGAGGACGCCGACGCAGGTGACGTGGTCGCCGGGGCTCACCTCGCCGGTGATGTCGTCGACGATGTCGACGTCGAGCGACTGGGGGGTCTCGCCGCCCCGGAGCCCCTCGGGCGACTCCTGGATGCGGAGCTTCTGGGAGTCGACGAACTCGGACTGGTCGAAGTTGACGCGGAAGGGGCCCTGGCGCTCGCAGCCCTGACACTCGTGGGGCTCCTGGAAGCCGCCGTCGCTCTGGGGGATGTACGTCATCGTGCCGCAGCGCTGGCACTCGAAGGCGGCCTCGGTCACCTTCGGGCGGACGTCGGTGGCCTTCCGGACGATGCCCTGGATGGAGACGAGCTTCCCGATGTGGTCGTCGTGGACGCGGATCCCGCGGATGTCGACGTTCTCGGGAAGGTCCTCGATGCGGACGTGCGCGCGGCCGAGGCTGACGTCGGCCGGGAGGTCGTAGAGCCGCAGCGCCTCCTCGGCGTACTCGCGCATCTGCTCCGGCTTGTTCAGGAAATCCTCGGCGAGGTCGCGGTCGAACTGAAAGAGGTCGTCGTAGGAGACGTACAGCGAGCGCTGCTCGTTGGGATACCGCTGTGCGAGCTGTCCGATCTCCTCGCGGTAGTAGTTGCGATAGAACTGGATGAACCGCTCCGTGAGGTCCTGGGTGCCGGCCTGAGCCATTGCGACATCACTTCGTCGGCATCACGTATGAACCTCCGGTTCGGAGCGGACGTGGTCGGCCGCCCGGCGGCGACGGCGGACCGACCGTCGGCCCGGCGACCGGATCGCCGGCGGACGGTCCCTCGGTCCGACGGTACCCCCGTCCCGGCTACGCGTGCCCGACGAACGTCGCGTCGGCGGAGGTGCGGCCCTCGTTGAACGAGAGCACCTTCGCGCGGATCACGTCGCCCGGTTCGAGTCCGCCCGGAATGTCCTCGGTGAAGACGACGAACCCCTCGACCTTGCCGACGGCGACCTCCTCGCCCGAGTGGTGGTCGGTGAGCTCGGTGACGCCGAACTCGTACGTCTCGCCGATCTCGACCGGCGGGTCGCGCTCCTGTGCTGCGTCGTGCGCGCGCTTGGACTCGCGTGCGTCGGCCGACGGCCTGCGGAGCCGACGGGCGAGCACGAACAGCGCGAGCACCGCGACCGCCGCGGCGATACCGACGACGAGCGGCGACGAGGGGATCATACCCGTGCGGTCGGCCGCGGTCGCCTAAACGCTGGGGGTCCGCGACGGCGACGTTCCGAGCGCCGGCCGGGACCGCGGCCGCGACCCCTCGAGGGGATCGATCCGCCGCGTCCGCATGAGAAACGCCTTTGCCCCCGAGGCCCTCCTCTCGATCCGATGCGACACAGCCGCGGTTCCCGACGACTCGCGCACGGGTGTGGTGTGCCGTGAAGGTCGCGGACGCGGTGCCGGAGTTCGCCGACGCCTTCGGGTTCGACGAGTTCAACCGGATGCAACGGGAGGCGCTCCCGGGAATCTTGGAGACCGACCACAACGTGGTCGCGTCGGCGCCGACCGCCTCCGGGAAGACGGCGCTCGCCGAGCTCGCCATCTGTCGGACCCTCGCGGCGGACGGCACCGCGCTGTTCATCGCGCCGCTGCGCGCGCTCACCAACGAGAAGGAGAGCGAGTGGGAACGGTTCGAAGAGCTGGGCTACTCCGTCTACGTCGTCTCCGGCGAGCGGGACCTGAACCCGCGGCGCGCCGAGCGCGCGGACGTGCTGGTGACGACCCCCGAGAAGGCCGACAGCGCGACGCGGAAACACGACTCCGCGCGCTATTCATTTATCACCGACGTGGACTGCGTCGTCATCGACGAGGTCCACCTGCTCGACTCCGAGAAGCGCGGCGCGGTGCTCGAGGTGACCGTCTCGCGGCTCCGCCGGCTTCAGGACCCCCGCGTCGTCGCGCTCTCGGCGACGATGCCGAACATCGACGACGTCGCGGAGTGGCTCGACGCGCCCGCGGAGACGACGTACGCGTTCGGCGACGAGTACCGCCCGGTCGACCTCGAAACGGGCGTGAAGACGTACTCGCACGGCTCGAACGCGTTCGCCGACAAGTACCGCCGGCTCTACCGCGCGCTCGACCTGGCCGAGCCGCACGTCCGCGAGGACGGGCAGGCCCTGGTGTTCGTCTCCTCGCGACAGGACACGGTCCAGGCCGCCAAGAAGGCGCGCGACGAGATCACCGAGCGCGACATCCCGATCGACTCGCGGGACGACTACGACTTCCACAACGAGGCGACGGAGCTGACCAACGACACGCTCCGGCAGTCCGTCACCGACGGCGTCGGCTTCCACCACGCCGGCCTCGGGAAGGACGACCGCGACCGCGTCGAGGAGTGGTTCAAGCAGGGGAAGATCAAGTTCCTCTTTTCGACGTCGACGCTCGCGTGGGGGGTGAACCTCCCCGCGCGCTGCGTCGTCATCCGCGACACGAAGTACCACGACCCGCTGGAGGGCGAGACCGACATCTCGCCGCTGGACGTGCTCCAGATGCTCGGCCGCGCCGGGCGCCCGGAGTACGACGACGTGGGGTACGGCTGGGTGGTCTGCGACCGCGCCGACGCGGACAAGTACCGGAAGCTGCTCCGGGAGGGCAAGGAGATCGAGTCGCGGCTCGCCGCGGACCTCGAGTCGCACCTCAACGCCGAGATCGCGATGGGCACCATCCGCGGACTCGAGGACGTGATGGCGTGGCTGGAGACCACCTTTTACTACGTCCGCGCGGAGTCGGAGCCGGACGCGTACGACTTCCCGACGCTCCGCGACCGCGTGCGCGACACGCTCGAATCCCTCGTCGACGACGGGTTCGTCGCGGCCGACGACGACCTCGCCATCGAGCCGACCGCCCTCGGGCGCCTCGCCTCGAAGTACTACCTCCGCTTGGACACCGCCCGCCGCTTCCGGCGCCTCGCCGACCGCGAGACGCTGACGGTCGACGCCGTGTTGGAGACCGTCGCGTCGGCCGGCGAGTTCGACTCCGTCTCGGCGCGGTCGGCCGAGTCGGACGCCGTCGACCGGATCCTCGAGGGTCGCGACACCGACCTCGAAGAGGGCCATCGCAAGGTGTTCGCCATCCTGCTCGCCGGGATGGCCGACTCGGTCCCCTCGGACCTCCGGTCGGACGCGTGGGTGATCCGGCAGAACGCGCTCCGACTGCTCGCCGCGCTCGCGGAGTTCCTCGACCGGTTCGCCGGCCCGCGCGCCGCCAACCTCGCCCGCCGCGTCGAGGCGCGCGTCGAACACGGCGTCTCCCGCGAGGCGGTCGCGCTCACGGCGATCGAGGGGGTCGGCTCCGGCCGCGCCGAGCGCCTCGCGGACGCCGGTCTCACCTCCCCGGCCGACGTGGTCGACGCCGGCGCGAAGGACCTCGAAAACGCCGGGATGAGCGCGTCCGTCGCGGAGCGCATCGTCGACGCCGCGCGCGACTGTCCCCGGATCGACGTCGACTGGGGCGACTTCCCCGAGGCGATCGCCGTCGGCGAAAACGAGCTGTGCGAGGTCGCCGTGACCGCCGTCTCCGGGAGCGCCCGTGCGGGGATCCGGGTCACGGTCAACGAGGTGGAGATGACCGCGACGACGACGTACCTCGACGGCGAGGCGACGGTCCCGGTCGGCGTGTTCGGCACCCCCGACGCCGACGAGCTGGAGTTCACCGTCGAGGTCGTCTTCCCGGACCTGCCGCTGCTGCCGGTCACCGCGACGCGGACGGTTCGGGTGAAGTAGGGTCGTCGTGGAGCTGTGGCGCGTGCCGACGAGCGGCCGCAGGCCGCGAGTCGCACGCGCGAGGGAGTCGGTCGGCGTTTTTAAGCGCCGACCGACGAGGCTGGGGAGGCGTGAGGCTGCGGTGCTGTTCGGTGTGGGGCGGGACTCAAAGGGGCAGCCGCGAGGGCGCCGTAGGCGACGTAAGGACCGCAGGGAGCGAGCGACCGAGGACCGCAGCGAGCGTACGGCGCCCTCGCGGCTGGGGCTTCGGAGGTAGTCCCCGTCGGTCCGCAGTCGACAATTTATAAGCGAGCGGCTGGGGATTTGGCGGTGTTCGCTGTCGATCCGCCGCCGACTATTTATAAATAGCCGACCGGGGCGTTCGAGCGATTCGCCACCTCGCCCCGCCGTCAGTATTCACCGCCACCCACCACGTATCCCACATAAATCCCCGCTACGAGCGCTTTTCACCCATACCGCGGCCACCCGCCCCATGCCGCAACGACTCCGCGTGTTGGCCGGCGACTGCGAGGTAACCGACCGCGGCGACCGCACCCGCACCCATCGCGGGCGCGTCGTCGTCCTGATCAAACCCGACGACACGACGCTCGTCCACGACGCCGACGGCTACCAGCCCGTCGCGTGGCTCACCCGGCCGGAGAGCGTCGTCGTCGAGGGCGACGGCGACGGGTTCACGGTCACCGCCCGCGACGGCTCCCGCCGACTCCGGATCGTCGCGGAGGAGGCGACCGCGAGCCGCGCGCTCCCGGTCACCGAGGCGGGCGTTCCGGTCGGGACCTGCCCCGAGGACGGCGGGCCGCTCGTTCGCTCGCGGGGCGACGTGGTGTGCCTCGACTGCGAGGAACGCTGGGGGCTCCCGGCCGGCGCGAGCGTCACGGACGCGACCTGCGACGACTGCGGGCTCCCGAAGATCCGCGTCGAGCGCGGCGAGCCGTTCCACCTCTGTCTCGACCCCGCCTGCGACCCGATGGAGGACGCCGTCAGCGACCGGTTCGACGGAGTTTGGGACTGCCCCGACTGCGATGGCGACCTCCGCGTCCGATTCGCGCCCGGCCGCGTCTACCTCGCCTGCGAGAACGACCCCGACTGCGAGACCACCTTCTCGTTCCCCGCCGGCGTCGTCGTCGACGAGTGCGACTGCGGGCTCCCCGTCTTCGAGACGGCGGCCGGGCTGGGTTGTCTGGACGGGAGCTGCGAAATCGGGGGACACACGGCGAGCGGTGGGAAAGCGCCGGGGAGTCCGAACGACAGCTGAACGGTCGGCTCTCTCGACCTACTCCGCGAGCTGCTGACGCCCCGGTGCGATGAGCCGGTCGAGGTACTCCGCGAGCGCGCCCTTCGCGTCCGCGGGATGGAGCTCTCCCGACTCCAGGTCGGCCGCCAAGTCGTCGTAGGTGTCGTACTCCAAGTCGCCGCCGTACTCCTCGGGGCGCTCGACGGTCACCGCGTCGAAGCGCGGGAACACGTGGTACTCGAACACCTGGAGGACGGGGTTGTCGCGCTCGACGCCGTCGTCGGTCGGCTCGGGGTCGGCCGTCGGCGGGCAGTAGGCGTCGTTCACCTTCGACTCGATGTCCTCGCGGGAGTCCTCCATCGAGATGGTGACCCCCTCGCTGGAGGACATCTTCCCGCGGCCGGTGCCGAGGTCGGCGATCAGCGGCGTGTGGAGGCTCGTCGGCGGTTCGCGGTCGATGCTCGGGAGCACGTCGCGCGCGAGCATGTGGACCTTCCGCTGCTCCATCCCGCCGACCGCGAGGTCGACGCCGAGGTACGGGATGTCGAGCGCCTGCATCAGTGGGTAGACGGCCTGCGACACCTTCACGGAGTCGCCGGAGGTGATCTCGGCCATCGCGCGCTCGGCGCGAGCGAGCGTCGTCTCTAGCTCCAAGGCGTGGAGATCGAGGGTGTAGTCGTCGTCCAGCTGGAAGTCGGAGCCGAGGACGAACTGGGTGTTCGACTCGTCGAGGCCGTAGGCGATGAATTGGTCGCGCATCCGCTCGGCGGTGTGGCGGATCTCCTCGAACGACCCCTTGTCGTTGAGGTAGGCGTGGACGTCGGCCAGCAGCACGGTCACCTCGAACCCCGCCTCCTGGAGGTCGATCAGCTTGTTCGCGGTGAGCATGTGACCGATGTGGAGCACGCCCGAGGGCTCGTAGCCGACGTACGCCCGCTTGCCCTCGGGGTCGTCGGCCAGCGCCTCGATCTCCGCTTCGGTGACCACCTCGGCCGCGTTCCGGGTGATCAGCTCGTGAGCGTCCATACCTCCGAGTGTGCGTTCCCGGACATATGACTTCTGGATGCGTGCGATCGCGTCCCGAACGAGGCGGCGGTGCGCCTCAGCCGCTCTCCTCGGTCTCGGGCAGCGTCCGCCCCGCGCGGTGTTCGGAGATGATCCGGTCGATCCGCTCGGCCTTCTCGTCGCGCCGGCGCTCCTCTGCCTCCTCCTCCCAGTCGTCGACGGCGGCGGCGAGGGCCTCCTCGCTCGCGACCGCCAGCTCGTCCACCTCGCGGACCGGCACCGCGTCCGCGGACACCACCGGAATCTCCCGCTCGAACAGCACCGCGTCCGCCACGTCGGAGAGGTTCCCCTCGCCGCGGATCACGGCCCGCGGCTCCGTCTCCGCGAGCCGCTCCGCGGTCCGGCGCCCGGCCCCGGACGCGTCTCGGAGGTACACCACGTCGCCGGCGACGAGCCCGTACGCCTCGTCGGCGGCGTCGAGCGCGTCGAGCGTGAACTGCTCGACGACCTTCACGCTCACGAGCCCCCGACCCTCCGCGACGTCGCCGAAGTTCGAGTGGTCGAGCCGCCACAGCTCCTTTAACGTCTCCACCTTGCGTTCGAGCTCCTCGACGCGCTCTCGGGCCTCGTCGCGCTCGCGCTCCAGCCGGTCCGTCTCGCGTTCGAGCCGCGAGACCGCCCGCCGCGAGCGCGCCTCGATCCGCTCTTCTCGTTTCGCCTCCTCTAACTCCGATTCCAGCTCCGAGACCCGATCGTCGCGCTCGTCGAGGTCGTCTTCGAGCGATTCGGCGTGCGACTCCAGCCGATCGACGCGCTCGCGGAGCCGCCGGATCGTCTCCTCCTCCTCGGTGCGCTCGGGCTCCGTGGGGTCGGCCTCGTCCGCGTCCCCGTCCGCGTCGCCGTCCCCGCCGTCGTCCTCGCTCAGGTCCTCGATGACGGCCTCCACCGAGGAGTCGCCCGCGACGACGCCGGCGATCACCGCCCCGCGGTCGAGCCGGGGCGGCGTCTTCGCCGCGATCCGCTCGAACTGGTCCTCGTGGTCGTCGTAGGCGTACAGCGCGGCCGCGAGCGCGTCGCGCTCGTGGTCGTTGTCGTAGCTCGCCTCCCGGGTCCGGTGGAGCTTCTCGTCGACCGGGAGGTCGGTCGTGGGCCGCCAGCCGGCGGCGTCGAACGAGCGTCGGAACTTCTCGACGGTCTCCGGCATCGGCTCGACGTCGGCGGCGACGATGATCGGGCGCCCCTGCTCGACGATCCACTCCGTCACCTCCGCCGTGTCGCTGGTCCGCGAGGAGTAGAGCGCGTGGACGGTGCCGTCGAGGCCGACGACCGCGGCCGCGGTGGTCGTGCCGGGGTCGATCCCGACGATGACGCGGTCGCGCCGCTTCACGAGAGGTTCGTACTCGATCCCGTCGCGGCGCTCGCGCTCCACCTCGACGCGCACGTCGCCGGCCCGCGAGCCCGAGACGGGGATGTCCTCGGGGCGGGCCTCGACCGTGAACGTCGCGTTCGCGTAGCCGCCGTACTTCTCGGTCACGTCGCGCTCGAACGAGAGGTTCGCCTCCTTCAGCTTCGACTGGACCTGCCGCGTCCGCTTCCGGACGTTGCCGTGGATCCGTCGGGTGTACCGGTCCTGGCTCCACCCGCCCTTGCCGGTCGATCGCCCGCGCGACACCTTCACCGTCGTCTCGTCGGTGAAGGCGGTCACCTCGTGGCCGACGTTGGCCGCCGCGAGCCGCGCGGCCGCCTCCGCCTCCTTCATCGGCTTCTTGCCGTACGGGATCCCGTGCCGGGAGGCGACCCGCGAGAGCGGCTCCGGGCGCTCCGCGCCGGTCACCTGGACGAGCCGGGTGCCGTCCGGGAGCGACCGGAGGAAGTTGACGAGCTCCCCCTTGTCGGCCGCCAGCTCGTAGGCGTTGTCCGTGGCGACGTAGAGGGGCTCTCGGTCGTCGATCAGTCGGCAGAGCTTCCGGAAGGAGACCACGTCGCGAGTGACCCGAGCCATCGGGCCGTCGGCGTCCGGGGCGTCCGGGTCGTCGTCGTCGACGGGGTCGAGGATAACGAGGGCGTAGGAGGGGCTGTCACCGCGGACGTCGCCGCTGTGGACGTCGACGCCGAACACCGGCCGGTCGCGGGCGCGGATGGTCCGGGTTGTCACGCCCCGAGGTAGGTCGTTGCCGCGTATATACCCCACGCCGGGACGGACGGCCCGCCGGCGGCGGACGCGCGCGGTTTCAGAGGATTCCGGGGTCCTCGTCGGCCCGCCGCCGACCGCTGATGACGCCCGGCGTGCCGCCCGTCTGGATGATGTTGAACGCGGTCATCAGGTCCGTCCGGGAGATGAGGCCGACGAGCTCGCCGTCGGCGTCGATCACGGGGAGGCGCCCGACGCCGTTCTGTTGCATCGCCTGGAGCGCGCTCAGGGCGTCGGCGTCGGGGTCGACCCCGACGACGTCCGTCGCCATCACGTCGTCGACGCGGTAGGCGTCGCGCTCGACCTCCTTGACCGACCGCGCGTCCTCCAGCGTCACCATCCCGACGAGGTCGTCGCCGTCGAGGACCGGATAGCCCGTGTGGCGCTCCTCGAACATCCGACTCATCAGGTCGGCGACGGAGGTGTCCTCAGTCACGGTGTGGAGGTCCTCGCGTGGCGTCATCACGTCGGTGACGGTGACGCCCTCGAAGGCGGCCTTCAGCGTCGTCTGTTGGGCCTCGCCGGAGGCGGCGACGTAGACGAAGAAGGCCAAGACGATGAGCAGTAGCTGGAAGGTGAACAGGCCGACGATCCCCATCAGGAACGCGAACACCTTCCCCACGGAGGCGGCCCGCTGGGTCGCCTGCGCGTGCGGCTGGTTCCGCGCGAGGAGCGCCCGGAGAACCCGGCCGCCGTCCATCGGGAACGCGGGGAGCATGTTGAAGACGGCGAGGACGACGTTCAGCAGCGCGAGGTAGCCGAAGACGAAGCGGACGGCGTCGGAGCCGCCCGCCCCGACGAGGACGACCCCGTAGCAGGCGACCCCGACTGCGACGCTGACGAGCGGGCCGGCGATCGCGATCCAGAACTCGTGTCTCCAGTCCTCGGGGAACTCGGCGAAGCTGGCGAGCCCGCCGAGCAGCCACAGCGTGATCGACTCGATCTCGTAGCCGTAGCGCATCGCGACCAGCGAGTGGCCGAACTCGTGGAGCAACACGCCGACGAACAGCCCCACCGCGGCCGACAGCCCGAGGATCCACGGCGTGTTGCCGGCCGCGACCGCGCCGGCGTCGATCCCGAGCCCGGCGGTCTCGTTCATCACCTCGGCGATGGTGCCGACCTGTCCGCCGATGAGGTACGCGAAGAGGGGTAAGACGAGCAGAAAGGTCCAGTTGAGCCGGATCGGGATGCCGAACGCGCTGCCGACCTTGATTCCACGCATGTCCCCGGATTCGGACGGTGACCCGTTAAGTCACCGGGTTCGGTCGGTGATCGGTTAAATAGGCGGCCCTCCTCATGACGCCTATGAGCGACACAGACCACGCCGGTCCGGTCGTGAAGCGCGGCGAAGACGTCTCGTACGAACCCGTCGACGCCGCCGAGGGGCTCTCGAAGGGCGTCCTCGTCGACGAGTCGGACGGCGCGCCGACCTTCGCGATGCGGCGGTTCGAGCTCGCGCCCGGCGCCGCCGTCCCGCGACACACCAACGCGGTCGAACACGAGCAGTACGTCCTCGCCGGCGAGTACGTCGTCGGCATCGGCGACGAGGAGCACGCCGTCTCGGCCGGCGACGCCCTCCTCATCCCCGCGGGCGTCGAACACTGGTACCGAAACGCGGGCGACGAGGCCGGCGCGTTCATCTGCGCGGTGCCGAACGGCGACGACGCGATCGAACTCGTCGAGTAGCTACTCCGGCGTCCCGACCGCGCTCGACGTGGCGCGCCGGCTACTCCAGCGTCCCGACCCGGTCGGCGACGTAGCCGAACTGGTCGCGGTAGCCGTTCGGCGACAGCAGCACGGGGTAGAAGGGCTCGTCGGCGAGCAGGGGTTCGCCGTCGGCGGCCGCGAACCGTTCGCCGGACTCGACGCGCTCGAAGTTGCGCGCGAACACCTCGTACGCCTCCGCGTCGGGCTTCGGGATCCGCTCGCGGAGCCGGAACACCGAGACGTCCTCGCGGCCGCCGGCGTCCACCACGTCGTCGGCCCCTGGCGCGGAGATGGCGCCGGTCGCGGCGAGGAACGCGCGGGCCAGCCAGTAGGCGTTGTCGGCGGCGGTCTCGGAGCCCTGGAGTCCGGCCTCCACTTCGAGCGTGTGCGGGTGTTCGATGAGCCGGCCCTCCGTGAACGCGTCGGTCTGGATCACGGCGTCGACCGGGAGGTGGGGCGCGACCGCGCGGGTCACCTCGTCCATCGAGTCGATGACGGCGAACGGCTCCGCGTACGACTGCGTCGAGTGGATCGCGAGGGTCGTACACCCCGCCAGCGCGTCGATCAGGTCGGCCGCGAGCCGCACCTCGTGGGCCGCCGCGTCGCGGTTGCCCGGGAACACCCGATTCAGGTCGGCGTCGAGGTAGCGCTCGCCGGCCGCGAGGGCCTCCTCGTTGGCGACGATCAGCCGCACCGGGCGCTCGGGGGCGAGGTCGGCGCCGAGCAGGCGCTCGACGGCGCGGGCGCCGCAGGGCTCGTCGCCGTGGATCGCGCCGACCACGGCGACCTCGGGCTCCCCGTCGCCCAGGTCGTGAATCTCCATACGACTCACAGGCCCGCGGCGGATAAGTGGCGTTCGGTCGGCGGCGACCCCCTCAGCCCCCCTCGTCCACCCGCTCCGCGTACTCGTAGTCGGCCGGGTAGGCGGGCGGCCGCGCGTCGTCGAGCGTGATCCGCCAGCCGTCGACCGCGCTCGGGTCGTCGAGCGCGGCCCGGAGCGTCTCCCGGACGTCGTCGACGTCGACGCCGTAGAAGTCGCCCGGGACGCCGTCGAGGTACCGGAGGGCCGTCTCGAACAGCGACCGCATCCCGTCGTCGTTCTCGAAGTCGGCGCGCTTGTACGCCCCGGCGGCGACCTGGACCATCCCGTGGAGGAAGGCGCTCTCGACCGTCCCGCTGCCGTAGTTGTACCACTCGCTTTCGAAGCAGTCGTGGCTCTCGTGGTAGGCGCCGTCGTTGAACAGCCGGACTCCGTGCTCGGTCGCGCGCCGCAGCGTCGCGTGCTCCCAGTACCCGCCGACCACCTGCGCGTCGGGCGGGCCGCCCGCCGACCCGTCCTCATCGCCCGCCGCGGACGAGTCCGGGGCGTCGCCGCCAGCGTGCCACCCGGTCGGGTCCCCGAGCGGCGGGGCGACGCCCGGGTCGCGGGTGTGGTCGTCCATGTGCGCGGCGTTCGCGCGGGAGCGACCTAACCGTTTCGCGGCGGGGGCCGCCCGCTCGCCTCGCGCCGGCGACCGGCCGACCGGGTCCGGAGACGGATCGAACCCTTCTTTCCCCCGGTCGCGCTCGGGGCGAACGAATGGACGCCGGACTCCTCGCCGCGCTCGGCGCCGCCGTCGTCTGGGGCGTGTACCTCTTCGTCCTGAAGCGCGCCTTCTCCGGGTACTCCCCCGCCGCGCTGACGGTGGCGATCAACGCCGCGGCGCTCGGCTGGTTCCTCGCCGCGACCGGCCTCACCGTCGGCTTCGGCGACGCCGCGGCCGGCCTGGCCGGGCTCCTCGACCCCCGGCGGTTCGCCGTCGTCGCCGTCACGACCCTCGGGACGGCCGCGGCGTTCGTCCTCTTCCTGCGCGCCATCGACGAGGGTGCCGTGTCGTACGTCGCGCCGATCAACAAGGTCGTCCCGATGTTCGTCCTCCCGCTGGAGGTCGGACTGCTCGGACAGGTGTTGGCGCCGGTCCAAGTCGCGGGCGTCGTCGTCACCACGCTCGCGGTGTACGTCGCGAACTACGAGCCGGGCGGCTTCTTCGCGCCGTTCGCGCGGGCCGCCCGCTCGCGGCCGGCGCAGCTGGCGCTCGCGAGCGCGGCCTGCTACGCGGTCGCCGACGTGGGCAAGCGGGTGGCGCTCCAGGAGCTCGCGATCCCCGGCACGCTGTGGGTGCCCCTGCTGCTCGTCGGCGTCGCGGTCGTGCTGCTCCCCGCGGCGCTCCGGAGCTCCTTCGAGGCGACCCGCCGGGACGCCCCGAAGTTCCTCGCGGCCGGCGCGCTCGTCGCGCTGGGCGAGCACCTGACGACGGTCGCGTTCGCGGCGCTGCCCGCGAGCGTCGCCTCCCCGGTGATCAACACGCAGGCGATCGTCGCGGTCGTCCTCGGCGGCGTGCTGCTCGGCGAGCGACACTTCCGGCTCCGGCTCGCCGCGGCCGTCCTCGCGGTCGTCGGCGTCGCGATGATCGCGGGGTAAGGCGGTCGCGGGGAGTCGCGACCGGGCGACCCGCGCGGGCAGAGGGGTACTCGCCTCGACCGCTACGCCTGCCGCCACCCGAGAGACACTTGACCGTCCGGCCCGTACCGATCGTATGAACTCCTCGCCGGAGTCGAGCCCGATCGACCACGCCGAGTCGATCGTGAACGCCCTCGGCGACGGCGCGTACGTCCTCGACGCCGACCGGAACCGCGTGTTCGTCAACGACCGCCTCCGCGAGGTGACCGGGTTCGACCAGGCCGTCCTCCACGCGAAACACCCGGAGCGGCTCGTCGAGAAGGGGTACTGGAGCGCCGAGACGGGCGACCGCTACCGGGCGGCGGCCGACCGCGTCCTCGACGGCGAGGCCGACGACGAGCGCGTCCAGCTCACGACGACGCTCGCGGACGGCCGCGAGATCACCACCGAGACGCGGCTGACCCCAATCGAGCGGGACGGATCCGTCGTCGGCGCGGTCGGGGTCATCCGCGACGTCACCGACCGGGTCCAACGCGAGCGCGAGCTGAAACGGCTCAACGAGCGGCTCGAACGCCTCGCCGGCTTCCTCTCGCACGACCTCCGGAACCCCCTGTCGGTCGCCCGCGGCTACGTCGACCTCGCGCGCGAGACCGGCGACACCGAGCGGTTGGCCGCCGCCGAGGGCGCGTTCGGCCGGATCGAGTCGATGATCGACGAGGCGCTGGTGATGGCCCGCGACCCGGACGAGGTGGAAACCGCGGACGCCGCGGTCGACCTCGCGGAGCTCGCGGCGGACTGCCTGGAGTCGGGCGACCCCGGCGACCAGCCGGCCGACGCCGACCTCGTCGTCGACGACCCCGGACCGGTGGCCGGCGACCCGACGCTGCTCCGACGCGCCGTCGGGAACCTCATCGGCAACGCCTTCGAGCACGGCGACGACGACGTCACGGTCCGGGTCGGGATCGACGACCGCGGGGTGTACGTGGCCGACGACGGTCCGGGGCTGCCGGCCGACGAGCGGGATCGCGCGGCACTGACCGACTTCGGCGTCTCGCCCGGGGGCGGCACCGGGATCGGCCTCGCCATCGTCGAGCGCGTCGCGGCCGCGCACGGCTGGACGCTCGACGTCGACGAGTCCGCGTCGGGCGGGTTCCGCGCGACGCTGGTCGGCGCGGAACCGACGAAATAAAGGGGGGCCCGAGCCAACGCCAGTCCGCGTGCGAGGGTAGCCAAGCCCGGAAACGGCGGCGGATTCAAGCTCCGCTCCTGTAGAGGTCCGTGGGTTCAAATCCCTCCCCTCGCATGAGCGCGCCCACAGCGCGTACATGCGGAAGACGCTCTCGGAGCGCTCTTCCCTCGCGAAAATTCACTCGAACGCGACCAGCGACGGCTATTCGTCTCAGTCGTCGCGAAACGACACGAACGTCCATCCGAAACGGAGGGTCCGAAACGGTTTTGCCCCGGCCTGCCGGACGGTCGATATGCCAGCAGATCCCGACACGGGGTACGACCCCTCGCTGGGTCGGAAGTTCGTGTTCGTCACGGGCGGGGTGATGTCCGGGCTGGGCAAGGGCATCACCGCCGCCAGCACCGGGCGCCTCCTCGCCAACGCGGGCTTCGACGTCACCGCCGTGAAGGTGGACCCGTACCTCAACGTCGACGCCGGGACGATGAACCCGTACGAGCACGGCGAGGTGTACGTCCTCAAGGACGGCGGCGAGGTCGACCTCGACTTGGGCAACTACGAGCGCTTCCTCGGCACCGACATGACGTTCGACCACAACGTCACCACGGGGAAGACGTACCAGCACGTCATCGAGCGCGAGCGCGCCGGCGACTACCTCGGCAAGACCGTCCAGATCATCCCGCACGTCACCGACGACATCAAGCGCCGGATCCGGGAGGCAGCCGAGGGCTCGGACGTCTGTCTCGTCGAGATCGGCGGGACCGTCGGCGACATCGAGTCGATGCCGTTCCTCGAGGCCCTCCGCCAGTTCGCCCACGAGGAGGACGACGAGGACATCCTCTTCACGCACGTCACCCTGGTCCCCTACTCGAAGAACGGCGAGCAGAAGACGAAGCCGACCCAGCACTCCGTGAAGGAGCTGCGTTCGATCGGGCTCCAACCGGACGTCCTCGTCGGACGGTCCGAGGATCGGTTGGAGCCGGAGACGAGAGAGAAGATCGCCCTGTTCTGCGACGTACCCACCGAGGCCGTCTTCTCGAATCCCGACGTGGAGGACATCTACCACGTCCCGCTGATGGTCGAAGACGAGGGGTTAGACGAGTACGTGATGGAGCGCCTCGACCTCGTCGACGAGGCGCTCCCGGAGGGCGAGCGCTCGACGGAGTGGCGCGACCTGGTCACGCGCGACCGCGAGGAGGAGATCGACGTGGCGCTCGTCGGCAAGTACGCCCTCGAAGACGCGTACATGTCGATCCACGAGGCGCTGAAACACGCCGGCATCCAGACCGGCACGGAGGTGAACGTGCTGTGGGTCGACGCCGACGAGACGCGGGCGGAACACGAGCAGCGGCTCGCGGAGGCCGACGCCGTCGTCGTCCCCGGCGGCTTCGGCTCCCGCGGGACGGACGGGAAGATCGAGGCGGTCCGCTACGCCCGGGAGAACGACGTGCCGTTCCTCGGGCTCTGCTTGGGCTTCCAGATGGCGGTCGTCGAGCACGCGCGCAACGTCCTCGGGCTGACCGGCGCCCACTCCGCGGAGATCGACCCCGACACGTCCCACCCCGTCATCGACCTGCTCCCCGACCAGTACGAGACGGAAGACATGGGAGGGACGATGCGGCTCGGCGCCCACGAGACCGCCATCGAACCCGACACGCTCGCGGCCGAGGTGTACGGCGCCGACGCCTGCACCGAGCGCCACCGCCACCGCTACGAGGTGAACCCCGAGTACATCGACGCCTTAGAGGCGGACGGCCTCGTCTTCTCCGGGCGCGCCGACAACCGGATGGAGATCCTCGAACGCCCGGACCACCCGTTCTTTTTCGGGACGCAGGCGCACCCCGAGTTCCGGTCGCGGCCGGACCGCGCGAGCCCGCCGTTCGTCGCCCTCGTCGAGGCGGCGCTGGGATCGACGGACACAACCGAGCGGAACGCGGACGTGAGGCTATAGATGGTCGAGACGGACGAGTTCATCGCGGAGGCGAAAGCGGAGATCCGGGAGGCGATCGGCGACGCGAACGCCGTGATCGCCCTCTCGGGCGGGGTCGACTCCTCGGTCGCGGCGACGCTCGCGTACGAGGCGGTCGGCGACCAGCTCACCCCCGTCTACGTCGACACGGGGCTGATGCGGAAGGGGGAGACCGACGAGATCCGCGACACGTTCGAGTTCATGGAATCGCTGCGGGTGATCGAAGCCCAGGACCGGTTCTTCGACCGCCTCGAAGGCGTCACCGACCCGGAGGAGAAGCGCCACGTCATCGGCGAGGGGTTCATCGACGAGTTCGAGACCGTCGCGCGCGACGTCGACGCCGACTACCTCGTTCAGGGGACGATCTACCCCGACCGCATCGAGTCGGAGGGGAACATCAAGTCGCACCACAACGTCGGCGGGCTCCCCGAGGTCGTCGACTTCGAGGGGATCGTCGAGCCCGTGCGAGACCTCTACAAGGACGAGGTGCGCGAGGTCGCCCGCGCGCTCGGCCTCGAGGAGATCATCTCCGAGCGCATGCCGTTCCCCGGGCCCGGGCTCGCCGTCCGGATCGTCGGCGAGGTGACGCCCGAGAAGGCCGCGGTCGCCCGCGAGGCGACACACGTCGTCGAGGCGGAGCTCGAGGAGTACGACCCGTGGCAGGCGTTCGCCGCGGTCCTCGGGAAGGCGACGGGCGTCAAGGGCGACAACCGCGTCCACGGCTGGGTGGTCGCCGTGCGCTCCGTCGAGAGCCGCGACGGGATGACCGCCCGCGCGCAGGAGCTCGACTGGAACACGCTCCAGCGGATCCAGAGCCGGATCACCGGCGAGAACGAGGACGTGGCGCGGGTCGTCTACGACGTGACCCACAAACCGCCCGCGACGATCGAGTACGAGTGATGGCGGACCGGCTACTCGCGGTCGTCGCCGGCCCGGACGAGCGCGGCCTCGGCGAGGAACTGGCGGCGCTGGGCGTCGAGGTCGCTCGCGTCGACGGGCTCGTCACGGCGGCGAAACTCGAGGACGCGGGGATCGGCGGCGCCGGCCTGTTCGTCCTCACCGACGTGGAGGAGGCGACCGGGATCCCGATCGCCAAGGAGCTGAACTCCGACGTTCGGATCGTGACGTACGCGACCCGATCGCTGCCGGAGTTCGTCGCGACCGTCGCGGACCTCGCGGTCGACCCCGCGCTGCTGGACGCCGCGACGGTCGCCGAGGAACTGACCGGCGACGCGGAACCGAACGACGCCGAGACCGAGCCGTGACCGGGGACGATTCGACCGCCGACGCGGACGCGGCCGAGGACGACCCGGCCGACGACGCGGACGCGGCCGAGGACGACCTCACCGCCGACGGCGGGGAAGACGCCCCCGCGACGGTCCCTCTCACCCTCTACACCCGCGAGGACTGCTCGCTGTGCGTCGTCGCCCGCGAGACGATCGAGTCGGTCGCGGCCGACCTCGACGGCGTGCGGGTCGCCCTCGACGTGGTCGACGTGGACACCGACCCCGAGCTCGCCGACGAGTACGGCGAGCGCGTCCCGTACGTCCTCGTCGACGGGAACCCGGCGTTCAAGTACGAGATCGAGGAGCGCGACCTGCGGCTGAAGCTCTTAGCGGCGACCTGAGTCCGAAAAAGCGCGCCGCGGACGGGAGTTCGGCGGCGCGGACTACTGCTCGACCGTCTCCGCGCCGGGCGCGTTCGCCTTCACGCGGGTCACGGCCTCAACGGCGTTCGACCGGGAGGCGTACCCCTCGCCGGAGTCGGCGAGGACGTTGCCGTTGCGGTGGCGGAGCCGCCAGCGCCACTCCGCGGCGGCGTCGCGGTACACCTCGAACGCCGCGGGATCGATCCGGAGGTAGTTCATACAGTCGTGGCGGACGTCGCGGTCCCCGCCGTCCGCCGCCCGACTACCGCGACCCGAGCGTTTACCACGCGGACGCTCCCTCGTAGTCGTATGTATGTACTGCGAGGCGGTCGCGTGGCGGACGCCGCGGGGACCCGCGAGGCCGACGTGGCGGTCGCGGACGGCGAGGTCGTCGCGGTCGGCGAGCCGGGGGCGGTCGACGACGCGCTGGCGGCCCTCGGCGACGATGGGGAGCCGACCGAGGTCGACGCCGACGGGCAGGTCGTCGCCCCCGGGCTGATCGACGCGCACGTCCACGTGATGATGGACGGACGGCCGGACGTCTCGACCGCGGTATCCGACAGCGACTACACCGCGAGCTATCGGGCCGCGAGCAACCTCAAATCGGCCGTCTCGGCCGGCGTCACGACCGTCCGCGACCTCGGGAGCCGGGGGACGCTCGCGCTCGACGCGGGCGAGGCGGTCGCCGCCGGCGACATCGACGGCCCGCGAGTGCTCGCCTGCGGCCGCAACGTGATCATGACCGGCGGCCACGGCAACTGGTTCGGCCGCGAGGCCGACGGCCCCGCGGAGGTGCGGAAGGCGGCGCGCGAGCAGCTGAAGGCGGGCGCGGACGTGCTCAAGTGTATGGCCACCGGCGGCGTCCTCACCGAGGGCGCGGTGACGGGCGCCCCCGAGCTCAATCCCGAGGAGCTGGCCGCGTTCACCGACGCGGCCGCCCCGACCGACACGCCCACCGCGGCTCACGCCCACGGCGAGGAGGGAATCAAGAACGCCGTCGAGGCCGGTATCTCCAGCGTCGAACACGGGACGTTCATGGACCGCGAGGCCGCCGAGATGATGGCCGAGCGCGGCACCTACTGGGTGCCGACCGCGAGCGCGCTCCGCGGCATCGTCGACAACGGCGTCGAGGCCGGCATCCCCGAGGACGCCGTCGCGAAGGCCGAGGACGCCGCGGACCGCTTCGACGACGCGTGGGACCACGCGCTGGAGGCCGGCGTCCCGATCGCGATGGGCACCGACGCGGGCACCCCGTTCAACTTCTTCGAGGAGATCCCCGGGGAGATGGCGCACATGGTCGAGTACGGGCTCTCGCCGGAGCGGGCGCTGGAGGCCGCCACCGTCAACGCCGCCGACCTGCTCGGACTCGACGACGTGGGGCGCGTCGAGGAGGGGTACGCGGCGGATCTGGTCCTTCTCAACGCCGACCCGAACGAAGACGTCGAGGCGTGGCGGGAGCCCGACGCGGTGTTCGCGCGCGGCGAGCGCGTCGAATAGGGAATCCGGTTCGGCTGCGGGCCTTATAAATAGCCGAGCAGCGTCGCAGTCGGGGATTTATAAAAGAACGGCGATTCTACGGAGAACGCTTCGAAAATTCCAGTCGCTCGTTTATAAATAACCGACAATAGATCGACGGCGAACACCGCCAAAGCCCCAGTCGCGAGGGCGTCGCACGCTCGCTGTGCTCCTCACTCGGTCGCTCACTCCGTTCGCTCCCTCATTGCGGTGCTTGCGTCGCCTGCGACGCCCTCGCGACTGCCCCTTTGAGTCCCGCCCCGCACGGCACCGCACAGCGCCTCACGCCTCCCCAGCCTCGCCGCTCACGCCCTACGGGCGTTCGCGGCGTCCCTCGCGCGTGCTCCTCGCGGCCGCCTTCGGCGGCCACTCGGAGGCACGCGCCGACCGCACCGCGCGTTCATTTAAAAATTGTCTCGGCGCCGCCGATCTGCGCACCCGACCGCGAAGCGGGTCGAACGGTCGCTTTTAACCCGAGCCGACGCAAGGGTCGGTCGATGACGAGCGCGCAATCCGGGTCGTCGGCCCGGCACGCGGACCCGGACGAGAACCCGTACATCGAGGACCCGCCGACCGACTTCGACCCGGTCGACGACCTCGCAGAGACCGAGGCCGCCGAGCAGGCCGAACTGCTCCGGGCGGCCGTCCGCGAGCACGACCACCGGTACTACGTCGAGGCCGATCCCCTCATCTCCGACGAGGCGTACGACCGGCTGTTCGCCCGGCTTCGGGACCTCGAAGACGCGTTCGACCTGCCGACCGAGAACTCCCCGACGCGGCAGGTCGGCGGCGAGCCGCTCGACGCGCTGGAGACGGTCGAACACGTCGCGCCGATGCGCTCGATCGACAACGACACCGACGCCGCGGCGGTCCGCGAGTTCGACGAGCGCGTCCGCGAGGGGCTGGCCGACGCGGCCCGGTCCGGCGACCTCCCCGGGTTCGACCCCGACGACCTCGCGTACGTCTGCGAGCCGAAGTTCGACGGCCTCTCGATCGAGGTGATATACGAGGACGGCGCGTACGTCCGCGCGGCCACCCGCGGCGACGGCCGCGAGGGCGACGACGTCACCGAGCAGGTCCGGACGATCGGCTCGGTGCCCGGCCGCCTGCGCGGCGACGACCACCCCGAGCGCCTCGCCGTTCGCGGGGAGGCCTACATGCCCAGAGACGCCTTCGAGGCGTACAACGACGAGCTGATCGAGCGGGGCGAGGAGCCGTTCGCGAACCCGCGCAACGCCGCGGCCGGCACGCTCCGCCAACTGGACCCGTCGGTCGTCGCCGAGCGCCCCCTCGACGTCTTCTTTTTCGACGTGCTCGCGTGGGAGGCCGGCGACGGGGGCCCGGAGCGCCCCCCGCGCCACCGCGACGCGCTCGACGCGTTCGAGTCGCTCGGGCTCCGCCGGAACGACCGGGTAAAGACCGTCGACGACGTCGAGGCCGCGATCGAGTACCGCGACGAGATACTGACCGCCCGCGACGACCTGAACTACGCGGTCGACGGCGTCGTGATCAAGGTCGACGCCCTCGCGCACCGCGAGGCGCTCGGCGCCACGTCGCGCGCCCCGCGCTGGGCGTTCGCCCACAAGTTCCCCCCGCGGACCGCGACGACGACCGTCGAGGGGGTCACGGTCCAGGTCGGCCGCACCGGGCGGCTCACGCCCGTCGCGGAGCTCGATCCCGTCGACGTCGGCGGCGTCACCGTCTCGCGGGCGACGCTCCACAACCCCGCCGAGATCGAGGCGCTCGGCGTCAACGTCGGTGACCGCGTCCGGATCTACCGCGCGGGCGACGTGATCCCGTACGTCCCGGAGGTCGTCGAGAAGCGCAGCGAGGGAGCCTACCAGTTCCCCGACGCCTGTCCCGTCTGCGGCGCCGAGATCGAGCGCGACGGCCCGCTCGCGTTCTGTACCGGGGGGCTCGGCTGTTCCGCGCAGTTAGAGCGCGCGGTCGAACACTGGGCGCGCCGCGACGCGCTCGACGTCGAGGGGCTCGGGCCGGAGCGGGTCGAACAGCTCCGTGAGGCCGGCCTCGTCGAGTCGCTGCCGGACCTGTACGACCTGACCGTCGACGACCTCGCCGCGCTGGATGGGTGGGGCGAGACGAGCGCCGAGAACCTGGTCGC
The DNA here is from genome assembly GCF_005435195.1 of Halorubrum sp. SP3. Lineage (NCBI taxonomy): Archaea > Methanobacteriati > Methanobacteriota > Halobacteria > Halobacteriales > Haloferacaceae > Halorubrum > Halorubrum sp. SP3. The sequence continues at coordinate 48,624 of NZ_SGTU01000010.1, forward strand.
GGAGCTCGACGCGACCCGGAACCCGTCGCTCGACGACTTCCTCACCGGGCTGGGGATCCCCGACGTGGGCGCGACGACCGCCCGGGCGCTCGCCGCGCACTTCGGGACGCTCGACGCCCTCCTCGACGCCGACGAGGCGGCCCTCCGCGAGGTCGACGACGTGGGCCCCGAGGTGGCGGAATCGATCCGGACGTTCCTCGACACCGAGGAGAATCGCGCCGCCATCGAGGGGCTCCGCGAGCGCGGCGTCGACCCCGAGCCGTTCGAGACCGACGCGCCCGACGGACCGACCGACGCGCTCGACGGCCTCACCTTCGTGTTCACCGGATCGCTGTCGGTGACCCGCGGCGACGCACAGGCCCACGTCGAGGCGCACGGCGCGAACGCCACGTCGAGCGTCTCCGGGAACACCGACTACCTCGTCGCCGGCGAGGACCCAGGGCGATCGAAGCGCGACGACGCGGCCGCCGAGGACGTGCCGGTCGTCGACGAGGACGGGCTCGCCGACCTGCTCGCGGAGCGCGGCGTGGCGTGGCCGCCGGAGGGGGGCGAGTAGCGCCGCGACGCGCGGGCGACGCTCGCTCCGACCCGCAATCCTTTATCAGGTGACGCCGGAACCGAGTGGTATGACCGCTATCGAACTGCGGGGCGTGACCAAGGAGTTCGCCGACGTCACGGCCGTTCGCGACCTCGATCTCACCGTCGAAGACGGCGAGGTGTACGGGTTCCTCGGCCCGAACGGTGCGGGCAAGTCGACGACGATCGACGTGCTCCTCGATCTCGTCCGCCCGACCGCCGGGGCGGTCCGCGTCCTCGGCGCCGACGTCGCGACCGACGGGGTCGATATCCGACGGCGGACCGGCGTGCTACCCGACGGCTTCTCGGTGTACGACCGGCTCTCCGGGCGGAAACACGTCGAGTTCGCCGTCGAGTCGAAAGCGGCCGACGACGACCCGGACGCCCTGCTCGACCGCGTCGGCCTCGCCGGCGCCGCGGACCGCGCCGCCGGCGAGTACTCGAAGGGGATGCGCCAGCGACTCGCGCTGGCGATGGCGCTCGTCGGCGACCCAGACCTGCTGATCCTCGACGAGCCCTCCTCCGGCCTCGACCCGGCCGGCGCCAAGGAGATGCGCGAGATCGTCCGCGCGGAGGCCGACCGCGGCGCCACCGTCTTCTTCTCCTCGCACATCCTCGAACAGGTCGACGCCGTCTGCGACCGCGTCGGCATCCTCCGCGACGGCGAACTCGTCGCCGAGGACTCCGTTGAAGGCCTCCGCGAGGCCGTCGGCGGCGAGGAGACCTTAGAGGTCGCGGCCGCGGGTGCCGACGACGACGCGGTGGCGGCGGTCCGCGCGCTCGCCGGCGTCTCCGGCGTCTCCCGCGACGGCGACGAACTGGTGGTGAACTGCGCGAGCGACGCAAAGACCGACGTCATCGCCGCCCTGGAGGACGCCGGCGTCGCGGTCGACGACTTCCATACCCGCGAGGCCTCGCTCGAGGACCTCTTCCTGGCGTACACGGAGGGGGACGCGGCGAGTGAACGCGCCAAAGATGAACAGATATCGACTCCGCCCTCAGGGGATCTACCGGGAGACGACGTCGAAAACGAGGAGGTGAGCGACCAATGAGCGTGCTCGCAATCGCAAAAAAAGACCTCCGCGACGCGGTCCGGTCCCGGTGGCTACTCGGATTGACTCTGTTGTTCCTCGGTCTCGTCTCTTTCGTCGCGTATCAGGTGCGACCACCGACCGGCGAAACGGTTTCATCGAATGCGTTCCTAAATGTCCGGCTCATCGGGTTCATGGTCGGAACTCTCCTGCCGCTCACCGCATTAGTCATCAGCTACAACGCGATCAGCGGCGAACGCGAGTCGGGGTCGATCAAGCTTCTGCTCTCTTTACCGAATTCCCGGACTGACGTGGTTCTTGGGAAGCTCGCCGGTCGATCGATCGCCTTCTCTTTGTCCGTTATCTCCGCGTTTGTCTTTCCTGCTCTCCTGCTTGCGGTCGGCCCGCTTGAGCTTGATCTGGTGAAATTCGCAGCATACGTCTTCTTCGCCTGTCTGCTCGGAAGCTCATTCATCGGAATCGCCGTCGGGTTCTCTGCGGCGGTGTCGACGCAGACGCGCGCCCTCATCGGTGGACTCGCGATATACGTGCTGTTCATCCCAGTCTGGTCTGTCGCGGAACTCCCGCTGTCACTCTGGCTGACCGCCGCGGACCCATCGTGGCTTCCCATCACCGGACAGGAGCTGTACACGCTGCTCAGAGTCGGGCGACCCTCCGGTGCGTTCGGAGTCATCACCGACATCCTGCTTCAGTCTGGTGAGATCACGGGCACTCAGCGGCGGATCCAGATATCTGCGGCAGCGATGATGGTTTTCTGGACTCTCGCACCCACGCTGGCCGGCCTCTGGAAGTTTGAGGCCGACGATCTGTGAGCGGTAGTGCGGGCTCCTGACCCGCTTCGTTCGTCCCAGAAATGGGCTCGGGCGGGTTCGAACCGCCGATCTCAGCCTTGTAAAGGCCGCGTCATAACCAGCTAGACCACGAGCCCTCACCCGTTTGAACCCGCCGAGAGCGGAAAACGATTTCCTTCCGCGACGCGAATCCCGACCGTGAACCGCCGCCTCGTCGGTGTCGCGGCCGCGCTCGCGCTGATCGCCGTCGCCGGACTCGGCGCCGCCGCCGCGAACCCGACCCTCCTGATCACCGGCTACGACACCGCCACGGTCGAGGCCGTCGACGGCGAGACGGGCGAGACGCTCGCGACCGTCGAGGCCCGGGTCGCGGACGGGTTCGTGAAACGGTACGTCGGCCTCTCCGCGACCGACGATCTCGACGCTGGCGAAGGGATGTTGTTCGTCCACGCCGACGCCGCGGAGCGCGCCTACGTGATGCGCGACATGGCGTTCCCGCTCGACATCGTCTTCGCCGATGCCAACGGGACCGTCACGACGATCCACGAGGCGGCGCCGGAGTCGCGACCGCTCACTCGCTACGAGGGCACCGGCCGGTACGTCCTCGAAGTCCCGCGCGGATGGAGCGAGCGCCACGGCGTCGAGCCGGGCGACAGGCTGGTGATCGACCGGTCGTGAGCCCGACCGCCGCGGGCCGCCGCCGGCCCGCCGACGAAACCGCTTTCCCGCTCGCAGTCGTCGCCACGACCATGACCGGACTTCCCCGCCGGATCGCGTGGAACCTCCGCCACCGCTGGCGGCGGGTGTTCGCGCTCTGCGTCGTCGGCGCCGGCGTCGCTGCCCCCCTCCTCACCGGCCTCTGGTGGCTCCTCCCGCTCGTGTGGTTCTTCGGCCTCTTCATCGTGCTACCCGTCCTCCACACGCTGACGAAGCCACTTCCGGACGACGGGACGGACGGCTCCCGAGCGGCATCCGACGACCCCGCGCTCGACGCCCTCCGAGAGCGCTACGCGCGCGGCGATATCGACGAACGCGAGTTCGAGCGTAAGCTCGACCGCCTCCTGGAGACCGAGGACGCCGAGACGGTGACCGATCCGCCCGACGGCGACGTTACAGACCGCGTCCGCAAGGGGATTCGAACCGAGATGGAGCGGCTCCGCGAATGACCGCTCGACGGCTTCCGTCGGGGGGCGACTGATGTTCGTCGAGGCCCTCCGGTACCCGTTCGCGGACCGAACGCGGCTCGACGGCACCGCGAAGTGTCTCGCGGCGCTGCTGCTCGGCGGCGCGCTGCTCCGGACGGCGGCGGGGCTCTGGCCCGACTGGGCGCTGCTGGTCCCGCTCCTGCTCGCCGTCGGTCCCCTCGTCGCGTTCCTCGGACTCGTCGGCGGCGTGCTCGCGGGAGAGGGGTTCCGACCGGTCGCGACGGCCGCGACGGCTCGGCTCGGCGGGCGCCTGCTCGGCGTCGGCGCCGTCTACCTCTCTCCGGCGGCTGTCACCGTCGCCGCCGTCAGCTACCTCGTCGCGCGGGGGACGGTCCCGAGCGCGCTGAGCGGCGTGACGATCGCGACGCTCGCGACCGTCGCGCTGCTCGTCACGGTCGTCTGCGCGTACCTCTTCCCCTCCGCGGCCGCGGTGAGCGTGCGGAACGGGCTTCGTGCCGGCCTCGATCGGGACGCGATCCGCGGGACGGCCTCGAGTTCGTACTTCCTCGCGTGGGTCGGCGCGACCGTCCTCGTCGTCGTCGCGTGGACCGCGCTGGCGGCGACGGCCGAGCGGAGCGTCGCCGCGCTCCTCGTCCTCGCGTGGACCGCGTACGCCCACGTCGCCGCCGCGGCGCTGCTCGCCGAGGGCGTCGGTCGGACGAAGTACTGGTGAGCGCCGGAGCGAGCGCGAGCATCGAAACGGCGGCGACGACCCGCGCCGAGTCAGAGGTCGATCTGCGCGGCCGCGTCCTCCATCGACCGGTTGTGGAGCGCTTCTCCCGTGGCGCGGTCGAAGACGTGGATCGCGTCCTCCGGGACCCGCGCGGTCACCGTGTCGCCCTCGCTAACGCGGTTGAACCCGTCGATGGTCGCGACGAGCGTCGCCGCGGTCTCCGGGTCCGCGTCGGGATCGAAGTGGAGGTACACCGTGTTCTCGTCGCCCATCGGCTCGACGACGTCGACGGTCGTCTCGAACGCGTGCTCGCCTCCCTCGTCGACGAGCTCGACCGCCTCGGGGCGGATCCCGAGCCTGAGGTCGGTCACGCCGCCGAGGTCCGACTGAACCGACTCGTCGATCGAATACTCGAATACCTCGCCGACGAGCCGATCTCCCTCGAGCGTCACGTCGAAGAAGTTCATCGACGGCTCGCCGAGGAAGCTCGCGACGAACTGGTTTGTCGGCTCGTGGTAACACTCCAGCGGCGTCGCGACCTGCTGGAGCTCGCCGCCGTCGAGGATGGCGATCCGATCGCCCATCGTCATCGCCTCGGTCTGGTCGTGGGTGACGTACACGGTCGTCACGCCGAGGTCGTTCTGGAGCCGCTGGAGCTCGGTACGCATCTCCGCGCGGAGCTTCGCGTCGAGGTTGCTGAGCGGCTCGTCCATCAGGAACACCTCGGGGTCGCGCACGATGGCGCGGCCGAGGGCGACGCGCTGCTGTTGGCCGCCCGAGAGGTCGCTCGGCTTCCGGTCGAGTAGGTTCGAAATGCCGAGCATCTCGCCGGTCTCCGAGACCATCCGGTTGATCTCGTCGTCGGGGAGGTCCGTCGACTCCTCGAGTCCGAACGACATGTTCTGCCGGACGCTCATATGCGGGTAGAGCGCGTACGACTGGAACACCATCGCGATGTCTCTGTCCTGCGATTTCACGTCGTTGACGACGCGGTTATCGATGCTGAGCGTGCCGGACGTGATCGTCTCGAGGCCGGCGACCATCCGGAGCGTGGTAGACTTCCCGCAGCCGGACGGGCCGACGACGACGAGGAACTCGCCGTCGTCGATCGACAGCGACACGTCGTCGACCGCGACGATCTCCTCGTCGCCGTCCTGAAACGTCTTCGTTATCGAGTCGAGTTCAAGCGTTGCCATATCTTTGTGTTGTGGTCGGTGTCGAGTGGTCGGTCGCGCGCCGCGTCGCGTCTGCTCCCCAGTGGTCGCCGTCGCCGGACGAGGGGCGCGTCCGGGTCACGCCGCCACCCCCTCGGCGAACTCCTCGCCGAAGAAGATGTACACCGCCAGCGTCGGCAGCGCCGCGAAGAACGCCCCGGCCATCCGGAGCGCGAAGTCCTGTCCCTCAAGCGAGGTCCCGAGCCCGGCGAGGATCAACACGACGGGCGCGGCCGGGCTCGACTCCGTCGAGACGAGCACCAGCGTGAAGAGGAGGTCGTTCCAGATCTGGGTGAACTGATAGATCAGGACGACGGCGAACATCGGTCCCGACAGCGGGAGGACGATCCGCCGGTACACCCGACGGAGCGTCGCCCCGTCCAGGCGGGCCGACTCGATCATCTCGTCGCTCATCGTCTTGTAGTACGTCCGGAACAGGAGCGTACAGATCGGGATCCCGTAGGCGACGTGGGTGATCACCAGTTCGATGATGCCGGCGTAGTCGTCCGGGACGCCGAGCGCCCAGACGAACGACAGCGTCTGGGTGAGCTGGACCCACTGCGACCAGAACTGGGTCAGCGGCACCAGCACGGCCTGATACGGGATGAAGATCCCGGCGATGATGAGCATGAGCACCACCGCCTTGTACGACTGCTTCCACGTCGGGATCGTCAGCCCGTACGCGGTGACGCTCCCGACGAACGCCGAGATCACCGTCGCGGGCACGGCGTACAGCAGGCTGTTCCCCATGCCGCGCAACAGGGCGTCGATCGCCGCCTGCCACTTCTCGAAGGTGAGCCCGGACGCCCCCGGCGGAGCGAACGGCGCCGTCTCGATGATCGCGGTGCCGGTCTTGAACGACGTCACCAGCCCGGACTCGATGGGAACGAGGTAGAACGCCGCCGCGAAGATCAGGACGACGTACAGCCCGGCGTCTTCGACCGTCGTCTGGTCGAGGGTCCGCCGCAGTCGCGCTGTCGTCGTCATCGTACCCCCGTCGGTTCTGGGTTCCGTGTCGCTCATAGGTTGTTCCTCCGGTATTCGTACACGAGATAGGGGCCGATGACGCTGAGCGCCATCCCGAACAGGACGATGGCGATCGCCGACCCGTACGCCCAGTTGAGGTTCGCGTACGCCTCACGCACCATCTTCGTCGCGAGGATGTCGGCGCCGTTCGGCGGCCGGTACCCCCCGACAAGCGAGTAGAGGAAGTCGAAGGCCTTCATCCCGAACACCATCAGCACGACGGCGGCGCTGATCGTCGCGCCCTTCAGCTGGGGAATGATCACGCGCCAGTACATCTTCAGGGCCGACGCGCCGTCGACCTTGGCCGCCTCGTAGTGTTCTGTCGGAATCGCGCGGAGCCCGGCGAGGTACACGACCATCGCGTACCCCGAGAACTGCCACATCAACGCGAAGATGATCGCGTAGAGGACGATGTCCTGGTTACCGAGCCAGCTTATCGGGCCGAGTCCGAACGTCCCGATGAGGTTGTTGGCGATCCCGTTGTTGTAGTTGTAGATCCACAGCCAGAACTGGGCCGTCACCACGAACGAGAGGCTCATCGGGAGGAGGTAGATCGTCCGGAACGTGTTCTCGAACCGGATCCCCCTGTCTATCAGGATCGCCAACACGAGACCGACGATGAGCGTCCCCGCGGTGAACGCGATCAGCAGGATGAGCGTGTTGACCGCGGCGTCGATGAACCCGGAGTCCGCGAGCGCCCGGGTGTACATCTCGAAGTCGAGGTCCGAGTAGTCCGGCGCGTTCTCGAAGCGCTGGTAGTCGGTCAGCGAGATCAGCAGGTTCCAGATGACCGCACCGTAGACGAACAGCCCCATCAGCAGGAACGGCGGGAGCCAGAAGACGGACGACTCCATGAAGTCGCTTCCGAAGCGCCGATCCAGGCTCGCCTTGAGACGGGTCGTCACGTCACGGTCCGGCTCCGCCGGCGGTTCGGCCGCGGGGCCGTCGCTCACGACGCCGCCGTCGGCGCGGACCCCGCCGTCGTCTGGGTTAGCCTCGTCGTCCCCCGAGGAGGGCCTGATCGTCCGGTACAATCGACGATAAAAATCCAGCATCGCGTGGATTTCAGTTCGACACCGCGTCCAGGAAGCCCGTCGTCGCCGCGTCGACGTTGTACGGGCCGGTGAACTCCGAGGAGATGACCTCGTTGAGCGCGGTCATCGTCTCGGAGGGGACGCCCAGCCCGTGCTGGAGGTTCGGCGGTCGGTACTCCGCGTTCGCGAAGTCCTCGGCCGTCTCCTGGAGGTACGGACCGAACTCCTCCATGCTCACGTCGGTCCGGGTCGGGATCGATCCCTTGTACTGGTTGAACGCGATCTGGGCCTCCGGGCTGCCGACGAACGCCTCCCAGGTCTTCGAGGCCTCGGGCGTCGGGTTGTTCGCCGGGTAGAGGAACGAGTCGAAGTGGAGCGTGTACATGCCCTCCGTGCCGGGGAACGTCTTGAAGCCCCAGTCGTCCTCGTAGGCGAAGTCCTCGGCGTTCCGGAACGCGCCCGCCGCCCAGTTGCCCTGGTGGATGAAGGCGGCGTTGCCGTTGATGATGTTCTGGTTCGACTCGGTCAGCCCGATCGAGGATGCGTCCTCGCTGATGTGGTTCTCCAGCATCTCCGCGGTCCGCTCGAACGCGGCGCGAACGGCGCTCTCGGAGCCCTCGCCGTTGAGGAAGTCCATGTACGGCTGGTAACCGTTCTCACCGAGCATCACGGCACCCCACAGCTGGGTCGTCGTCCAGGTGCCGGACATCCCGTGCGTCATGGGAACCGCGTCCGTCTCGCTAGCGACCGTCTCGAACGCGTCGATGAGCGCCGAGGGGCTGTTCAGCGAGTCGACGTCGATCCCGGCGTCCTCGACGACGGAGACGTTGTAGAACAGGCAGTTCAGTCGGTGGGAGCCGAGCGGCACGGCGCGGTAGCTGCCGTTCTGCTGGTGGAGGTCGATGGCCTCGTCGACCATCACCTCCTCGAAGTTGTTCTGCTCCCAGACGTCGTCGACGCTACCGAGGACTCCCTCGTAGCGGAGGAGGTTCGGGCCGGGCCAGTTGGCGAACGACCCCGGCGGGTCGTCGCTCTGGAGCCGGTTCGCGACCACGGCGTCGAGGTTCTGGTTACCGCCGCCGCCGATGGGGTTCATTTCGAGGCCCGTGTCGGGGTGGGCCTCGTTGAACGCCTCCTCGAGCGCCTCGGCCGCCGCCGCCCCGTCGCCGCCGGTCCAGCCGTGAAGCACTTCGACCGGGTTACCGGAACCGCCGCCGCCGTTACTGCCGTTACCGCCGCCGCCACCGCCGCCGGAACAGCCGGCGATCCCCACGGTCGCGAGGCTCCCGGCGCCGGCCACGTAGTGGCGACGGGTGAGTCTGTTCTCCGAATCGGCTCCGTTGTCACGTGACATGTACTCACCGGTTTGGCTGGCCAGTACTTAACGATTGATGTTCATTTACTCAAAATACTATTAAAAACTCAAGAAGCGTTTCCCCGGCCTAGACGGACTCTCCGCTCGTATGAATCCGTTAAAATCCGTTTCGGTCGGTGGTCGGCAGCTCCTTTCTAAACGATTGGCACGGGGCCGATCGTAACGAAATAACCGACCGGCGGTTCCGGTTCGGGTGCGCTCCCGGCTCCGCGACCGGGACGAACGGCACCGTTTCGGCGCGCGACCGACCGATTCTTGAGCGCGCGGCCCCGATCCGACGGTAATGCAGGGACCGCTGTGGATAGACACGCACGCGCCCGATCTCGACGAGATCCGGCAAGACGAGGCCCGCGATCGCCTGCGCCGGGCCGTCGACGAGCCGATGAACCTCGTCGTTCAGGGGCCGCCGGGGGTCGGGAAGACGGCGGCGGCGCGAGCGCTCGCGGACGCGTCGCACGCCGACCCGGACGCCGACCTGATCGAGATCAACGTCGCCGACTTCTTCGGGCGGACGAAAAAGGAGATCCGGACCGACCCCCGCTTCGAGGGCTTCCTCGAAGGGCGAAGCGGCATGGCGAAACGCGACATGATAAACCGCGTGCTGAAGGAGTCGGCGTCGTACGCCCCGATGTCCGGCGAGTACAAGACGGTCCTGTTGGACAACGCGGAGGCGATCCGCGAGGACTTCCAGCAGGCGCTGCGCCGCGTGATGGAGAAGCACCACCGCACCACCCAGTTCGTTATCGCGACCCGCCAGCCGTCGAAGCTCATCGCTCCGATCCGCTCGCGCTGTTTCCCGGTCCGCGTCCGCTCGCCGACGACCGACGAGACGATCGACGTCTTAGAGACGATCTGCGACCGGGAGGGCGTCGACTACGACGGCGACGGGCTGGAGTTCGTCGCCAGCGCGGCCGGCGGCGACCTCCGCGAGGCGATCCTCTCCGCGCAGGCGACCGCGGTCGAGGGCGACGAAATAACCATGTCGACCGCCTACGAGGCGCTCGGCGAGGTCGGTGACGACGACGCGCTCCGCGAGGCGCTCGCCGACGCCCGCAGCGGCGACCTGAAGGACGCGCGCTCCACGCTCGACGACCTCCTCGACGAGGGGTACGACGGCCAGGAGCTGCTCCGAGAGGCGCTCCGCGTCGCCCGCGCCGGCTCCGACTACGGCGGCGACGACGTGGCCCGGCTCCACGCGCTCGCGGGCGAGGCCGACCTCGACCTGTCGGACGGGCTCGACGAAACGACCCACCTCGTCCACCTGCTCGCGGCGTGGGCGGCGGGACGGACCCGGCTCTCGCCCGCCCTGCGCGACGCGGAGGTAGCGCCGTGAGTCGGACCCCGCCGCTCTCGCGGCTCCTCCCGTTCCCGGTGGTCGACGCCGCGTGGGACCTGGCGCTCGTCCCGGCGCTCGCGGGTGCGGTGGCGCTGCCCGTGTTCCCGCCGGTCGGCGTCGCGCTCGTCGCGCTCGCGTTCGGGATCCTCTGGTTCCACCGCGACCCGGAACGCGATCCCCCGACGGGCGGGGAGACGGTCCTCTCCCCGGCCGACGGCACCGTCTCCGTGGTACGCGGGGAAGGTTCTCGGCTCCGCGTCGGCGTGTTCATGAACGTCACCGACGTCCACGTCAACCGCGCGCCGCTCGCGGGCGAAGTCCGCGAGGTCCGCCACCGCCCCGGCGCGAACCGCCCGGCGTTCGATAAGGAGTCCGACCGCAACGAGCAGGTCGCGGTCGACTGCGGCGAGTACGAACTGCTCGTCATCGCGGGCTGGTTCGCCCGCCGGATCCACCCCTCGGTCGAGGCGGGCGACCGCGTCGAGCGCGGCGACCGAGTCGGTCACGTCTCGTTCGGCTCCCGCGCCGACGTGGTGTTGCCCGCGGACGTGACCCGCGACGACCTGCTGGTCGCCGAGGGCGACAGCGTCCGCGCGGGCGAGACGATCATCGCGGAGCGGCCGCGGGACGACTGACAGTCGTCGCGGGACGGCAACGCGATGACTCATGACCGCACCGCCGCGCGGGTCGATTCGGTTCGGGCACACGCTTTTGTTTCGCGATTGTGATGCTTCTGGCGCATGCCAGAAGAGACCATCCACGAGTCGAACCGGTCGCGGACCCGGCAGGGACTGGCCACGTACCTCCGGCGGATCGCCCGAGCCCTGAGGCGCGGCGAGCCGGTGCCGGTCGACGAGGCCGGCTCGGTGACGGTCGACGCGGCCCCGACCGGCGACGTCGAGATCGAACTCGAGCGCGAGGACGGAACGGTTCACTTCGAGATCGAGATGGAGTGGCCCGACGAGGCGGCCGCCGTCGACGAGGACGCGGCCGCGAGCAAGGCCACCTTCGAGCTGTACGCCGACAGCGCCGACCAGTTCCGGTGGCGGCTCCGGCACGACAACGGCAACATCATCGCCGACGGCGGCGAGGGGTACGCCGACAAGCGCGACGCGAAGTCGGGGATCGCGAGCGTCCAGCGGAACGCGCCCGGCGCGCACGTCGTCGATGTCTCGCGCGACGAGGAGGCGCCCGACGAGGGGGGTAGCGACGCGACCTTCGAGCTGTTCCGCGACAACGCCGACCGGTACCGCTGGCGGCTCCGCCACGACAACGGCAACGTCATCGCCGACGGGGGACAGGGGTACGCGTCCAAGCAGAAGGCGAAACAGGGGCTCGAGAGCGTCAAGTCGAACGCCCCCGGCGCGGCCGTCGAGGAGTCGGCCGAGTAGTTCCCCTCTCGCGGCGACCCGGGCGATCGCGGACCGCACCGCTTATTCGCCGGCCCTCACTACCTCGGGGCGATATGGACGCGCTCGACGCCAAGTACCCGTTCTTCGCGAGCGCCCGCGAGGCCGTCGCGGCGGCCGCGGTGTCGCTGCCCGAGCTCGTCGCGGCCGACGCGCCGGCGGTCGAGCGCGCCCGCGAGCGCGTCGAGCGCGCCCTGCTCGAGGGAACCGTCGCTTCCGAGAGCGGCGCGTTTCCGGGCGAGTCGGCGTACGACACGCAGGCGGAGCTGCTCTCGTACCCCATCGCGCGGATCCTCGTCTCGCTGCTCGACTCCGACCCCGCCATCGAGAAGTACGCCGCCGCGGAGGCGGCGACCGCGATGGAGCGGGTCCGCCGCGATCTCGAGACCGACGACGAGCTGCGGTCGGTGTCGTCCGCGACGGTCGCGCTGGACGACCTGCTCGCCGAGTTCGAGCTCGCGGACGCCGTGCGCCCCGACCTGACGTCTCCGGCCGGAGCCGGCCGCGGCGCCGCGGGAAGCGGGGGCAGAGCCGCGGGAGGCGGCGCCGGAGCCGCGGGTAACACCGGCCGCGATCCGGCCCACTACCGGATCGACGTCGGTCCCTACCTCCGCCTCACCTCGCCCGAGTGGGGGGACTCGTGGCGGCTCGTCAACCGCGCGCTGGCCGACGGCGCGGTTCGCGTCTCGCGCGAGGAACTGCTCGCGGCGCTGGAAGCGGCGGTGGCGGAGCGAGTCGCCGAGGGGCTCCCCTTCGAACTGGCGGCCGACGAGGGGATCGGCGAGGCCCTGGAGTCGCGCGTCGCGGACCTCCGCCGGCTGCTCTCCGAGCGGACGTACACGGAGCCGCCGGACGTCGTCGCGCCGGCGCTGTTCCCGCCGTGTATGACCAATCTGATCGAGAAGGCCGAGCGCGACGTCGAGCTCTCCGCGGCCGAGTCGTTCGCGCTGATGGCGTTCCTCGTCGGTATCGGCATGACGCCCGACGAGGTCGTCGCGTTCTGTACCGACACGAGCCTCGACGCCGAGGGGATCCGGTACCAGACCGAGTACCTGACCGACGAGCGGGGCACCCAGTACCCGCCGCCGACCTGCGAGACGCTCGCGAACTACGGGATCTGCCACAACGAGGACGACCACATGCAGGTCGCGGCCGACCCCCTTTCGTACTACGAGAAACGGGTGGCCGCGGCCGACGAGGTGACCGACTGGCGGGCCGGGCGGGAGACGGAGGCGACCGATGAGGCGGAGGCGACCGATGAGACGGACGAGACGAGCGAGGCGTGACCTCGACGCGTCGGACGCGAACGACGGCGAGAGAAGGGAAACCGCTCGGAGGGCTTACGACTCGTCTTTCGCGCGCATCAGGTACGTGCCGACGCCGGCCATCAGCAGGACGAACCCGGCCAGTAGCGCGACGAGCGCGATCGCTCCCGACGCCGGGAGCACGGTCGATCCGCCGAAGGTGACCCCGATCGCGACCAGCCCGACGATGAACACCGCGGCCGCCGCCAGCGAGACCGTGATCTGCCGACGGAACTCCGCGTCGATTTCCATGTCTGCGGCTTTCCGTCGCCGCTAAAAAAGGACTTCGATGGGCGGTCCGCCCGTCGCCGCTCAGTTCGCCAGGTGCGTGATGTCCCGCCGCAGGCTGTACCCCTGCGGAACGCCGACGATCCCCAGGCAGTCGTCGCACAGCACCCGCTCGTAGTCGCGGTTGGTCTCCTTCTCCAGCAGCGAGACGTCCGCGAGCGGATACACCGACTCGCACCGATCGCACTCCGCCTTGTCGCCGTCGACGATCTTCATCGGCTCTCCGTTTCCGAGATCCGTATATAAAATCGCGGACGGCGTTATCACTCCGGATAGCGGAGTCGATAAAAATCGACGGTCGGGAGTCGGTCGACGCGGTCGGGGTCTCGGGGGTCGTCCGGTGTTAGCCGAAGAGCTCGCCGAGGCCCTCGCCGCCGTCGCCCTCGTCTTCCTCGTCGCCGTCGTCCGCCTCGTCGGCGGCGTCGGCCTCGTCGGCCTCGTCGTCGTCGTCCGACTCGTCTGCGGACGCGTCGGCGTCGGCGGAGCCGCCCGACGCGGCGCCGGCGGCGGCGGGGGCCGCGGCGGCCGTCTCGACGGCCTCCTCGATGTCGACGTCCTCCAGCGCGGCGACGAGCGCCTTGACGCGGGACTCCTCGACGTCGACGCCGGCGGCTTCCAGCACGCCGGTGACGTTGTCTTCGTTGATCTCTTCGCCAGTCTCGTTCAGGATGAGCGCAGCGTAAACGTATTCCATTGGTGTGTACCTCGTGTTATCCGAACATCGCGCCGAGTCCTTCGCCGCCGTCGTCGCCGTCGTCATCGTCGTCGGCGTCGCCGTCGGCCGCCTCGGCGTCTTCCGTTGCTTCGTCCGCCTGTTCCTCCTCGTCGTCGGCGTCGTCGGCCGCCGGCTCCGTCGCCGGCGCGGCCTCGACGCCCTGGAGCTCCTCGGGGAGCGCCTCCTCGTCGTCGATCTGCGACGCGAGCGCGCGCAGCTGGGCGTCGGCCTTGCCGATCAGGTCGGGCACGACGTCCGGGCTCTCGATCTCCGCGAACAGGCCGACGGACTTCGCCTGGCCGGACGCCTTCGCGAGGAGGGCGCCGGCGGTGGCGGCCGTCGGGTACGCGGCGTTGACGGAGAGGTTGCGCGCGGCGGCCGCGGCGGACCGGATGTCCCCGCGGTACTCGTCGACGTCGATTTCGAGCTCGTCGGGCTCGAACAGGACGCCCTCGGAGTAGACGGCCCGCAGGTCTAAGCCGACCTCCTTGGGCTCGATCCCGAGCTCGACGAGGACGTTCGCGAGGTCGTCGTCGACGACCTCGCCCTCCTCCAGCACGGTCGAGTCCTCGGTGACCTTGATCGAGCCGTCCTGAATGCGGGCGGCCGCGCCCACGGTCTGGAGCTCGCCGACGAACGGTCCCGGGTCGACGCCGGTGTCGCCCTCGGGGATCACGATGTCGTTGGGGGCCACCTCGCCCGCGTTGATCGGGGCGGGGGTCTTCGAGGCTTCGAGCTGCTTGAAGAGGCCGAACGGGTTGTCGTTGGTGCCGACGAGCGCCACCTGGCCGCTGACGTACTCCGTCAGCTGCTCGACGCCGTCGTCGACCTCCTCGAGCGCCCGGTTCGTGAGCGTGTTGCGGCTCATGCGGACGGCCGCCGAGCCGTGGAGCTCCCGGCGCATGGCCTGGAGCTGTCGGCTCGGGATGCCGGCCACGCCGACGATCCCGACGGACTGGTAGGAGTCGATGAACTCGACGAGTTCGGCGACCTCCTCGCGTTTCCACTCGGGGATCGTCTCGGTCTTGCGGACCGAGCTCATACGGGCACCTCCTTCGCGGGACCCATCGTGGTCTTCACGTAGATCCCGTCGATGTTGAGCGGGCCCTTCTCGAGGTCTGCTTCGAGTCGCCGGATGATGACGTCGATGTTGTCCGAGATCGCGTCGGCGCCCATGTCCTCGGCGCCGACGCGGGTGTGGAACGTGCGCCGGTCGCGCGACCGGAGCTGCACCGTGTTCTTCATCCGGTTGACGGTCTCGACGACGTCGTCGTCCGGCTGTAGTGGGGTAGGCATCTTCCCGCGCGGACCGAGGACGGTACCGAGGTACCGACCGATGTCCTGCATCAGGTTGGCCTCCGCGACGAAGAAGTCGGTGTCGTCGGCCAGGTCCTTTGCGCGGTCGTCGTCGTCTCCTAACTCTTCGAGGTCGTCGCTGTCGAGTACTTCGTCAGCGACCTCCTCTGCGCGGACGGCGGTCTCGCCCTCCGCGAAGACGACGATCTGTGTCTCCTGCCCCGTTCCAGCCGGCAGCACGACGGACTCGTCGATACGGTTCGACGGATCGTTGAGGTCGAGGTCTCGCAGGTTGATCGCGATGTCCACGGTCTCGCGGAAGTTCCGCTCGGGCGCATCGTCGAGTGCGAGGGTTACGGCCTCTTGTATTGTGTCTGCCATTTTCACCTCCGTAGTACGCAGGTCGCTCCTACGGGTCAGTGAAACAGGCGAAGCCTGTCTCAACGGAGAGTGGTTCATCGGAGGGTTAAAACCGTCGAAGCGCCGGGCAGCGTGTGAAACGCCGACAGGGCCGCTCCGCGGCCGCCCTCGATTCCCTCGTTTCGCCGTCGCCTCCGCGGCTCGGATTCGACGGACGTCGAACGACGAAACGTCGGATAGGGGAACCCTTTTGACGGCGCTTGCCGACCCACGAGGTAATGACGCAGGGTGGTCCGCCGTGACGATGGACGACCGTATCGAGGACCTCCGGGAACGCCGCGAGCGGGCGGCGAAGGGCGGGGGCGAAGACCGGATCCAGTCGCAACACGACAAGGGGAAGATGACCGCCCGCGAGCGGATCGACTACTTCCTCGACGACGGCACCTTCCACGAGTTCGACCGGTTCCGGACCCACCGCAACCACACGTTCGGGATGGAGGAGAAGCAGATTCCGGGCGACGGCGTGGTGACGGGCTACGGGGAGGTGAACGGCCGGAAGACGTTCGTGTTCGCGCACGACTTCACCGTCTTCGGCGGGTCGCTCGGCGAGGTGTTCGCCGAGAAGGTGTGTAAGGTGATGGACAAGGCGATGGACGTGGGCGCGCCCGTCGTCGGCCTCAACGACTCCGCGGGCGCCCGGATCCAGGAGGGCGTCGCCTCGCTCGGCGGCTTCGCGGAGATCTTCCGGCGCAACACGGAGGCCTCCGGCGTGATCCCCCAGATCTCCGCGATCATGGGGCCGTGCGCCGGCGGCGCGGTGTACTCGCCCGCCATCACGGACTTCACCTTCATGGTGAAAGACACCTCGCACATGTTCATCACCGGGCCGGACGTCATCGAGACGGTCACCGGCGAGGAGGTGAGCTTCGAGGAGCTGGGCGGCGCGGTCACCCACTCGTCGACCTCCGGCGTCGCGCACTTCGCGGAGGAGAGCGAGGAGGACGCGCTCGACGACATCGCGCGGCTGCTCTCGTACCTCCCGGCGAACAACGTGGAGGACCCGCCGCGCGTCGAGCCGTGGGACGACCCCGAGCGCGCGGACGACGAGCTGGCCGAGATCGTCCCCGACGCGCCCCGGAAGCCGTACGACATGAAGGACGTGATCGGCAGCGTCACCGACGAGGGGTCCTTCTTCGAGGTGCACGAGAACTTCGCGAAGAACATCGTCGTCGGCTTCGCCCGCCTCGACGGCCACTCCATCGGCGTCGTCGCGAACAACCCCCGCGTGAACGCCGGCACGCTCGACATCGAGGCGAGCCAGAAGGGCGCGCGGTTCGTCCGCTTCTGCGACGCGTTCAACGTCCCCATCCTCACCTTCGAGGACGTGCCCGGCTTCATGCCCGGCACGGACCAGGAACACAACGGGATCATCCGCCACGGCGCGAAGCTGCTGTACGCCTTCTCGGAGGCGACGGTACCTCTCCTGACCGTCATCACCCGGAAGGCGTACGGCGGGGCCTACTGCGTGATGTCCTCGAAACACATCGGCGGCGACGTCAACTACGCGTGGCCCACCTCGGAGATCGCGGTGATGGGGCCGAAGGGCGCGGTCAACGTGCTCTACCGCGAGGAGCTGTCCGAGGCCGACGACCCCGACGCGCGCCGGCAGGAGCTCATCGACGAGTACCGCGAGGAGTTCGCGAACCCCTACACCGCCGCCGACCGCGGCTTCGTCGACGACGTCATCGAGCCGACCGAGACGCGCGCGCGCCTCGTCAAGGACCTGAAGATGCTGAAGGGGAAGAGCACGGACCAGCCTGCGAAGAAACACGGCAACATCCCGATCTGATGGCGGTCGACGACGAGCCGATCGGTGAGGGACCGACCGACTCGGCGGCGGCCGACGACGCGACGACCGCCGAGCCGGCGCCCCCGATCGCCCGCCTGTCCATCCCCGACGACGCCGGCGACGACGAGGCGGCCGCCATCGCCGCCGCGGTCGCGGCGCACCTCCGAGACGGCGAGCTCGCCGCCGCCGCTGCCGCCGCGAGCGACGCGGACGACGGCCGCGACGAGGACCGCTGGGGACTCGCCGCCCGGATCGATCGGCTCCACCGCCGCCGGGCGCGCGTCCCAGCCGACGCGCCGACCGACCCCTGGACCGCGGCCGGCCGGAGCGACCGGTTCTGAGCGGTCGGTCGCGTCGCCTTTGCGGCCCCGGTCGGGGGGGGGGGCCGTCGCTGGTCGGGTAGCGGACGCGTCGAACGGAGTTCCCGGACGCGGGAGCGCCCGGCCGCATACATTTCCCGGACGCGGGAGCGCCCGGCCGCGTACATTCCCCCGACGGCGCGGCGTCGAACCGTCGCGCCGTCGACCCGACCCTGACTCGGGGCGCGGTAGCAGATACGTCTGCTGACATATATATCTGTGATAACGGCTCTCGCGATCGGCCGCTCAGCGCGTCTCCTCGTCGCCGGCTCCTCCGGTATCGGCGGTCGCGTCGCCCGCGGTCGCGTCGCCCGCGGTCGCGTCGCCCGACGTCGCTTCGTCGTCGAGGCTCGTCGGTACGCCTCGCCCGTCGAAGAGTCGATCGAGGGCGATCGGGACGACGGTCACGAAGGCGAGGAGCGCGGCGACCCGGATCGGCAGCGATGCGTCGGTGACGGCCGTGAGTCCGAGGTAGACGGCGGCGCCGACTAGGACCGACGGCAGCATGTACGGGTTTCCCGCGTCGAGCATACCTCACTGTGGCGCCCGGGACCCTCTTAACCGTCCCGGCCCGGACCGACAGAGTTTGGTAGCAGTTCGTGGAAGAACCGACAGGAATGTTCGATAAGGTTCTCGTGGCGAACCGCGGCGAGATCGCGGTCCGGGTGATGCGCGCCTGTGAGGAGCTCGGCGTCGACACCGTCGCCGTCTACAGCGACGCCGACAAGCACGGCGGCCACGTCCGGTACGCGGACGAGGCGTACAACGTCGGTCCCGCCCGCGCGGCCGACTCGTACCTCGACGGCGAGGCGGTCGTCGAGGCGGCGCGCTCGGCCGGCGCCGACGCAATCCACCCCGGGTACGGCTTCCTCGCGGAGAACGCCGACTTCGCGGCCCGCGTCGAGGCCGCCGACGGGATCACGTGGGTCGGGCCCGCCAGCGACGCGATGGAGCGGCTCGGCGAGAAGACGCACGCGCGCCGCGTGATGGACGACGCCGACGTGCCGATCGTTCCCGGGACGACGGAGCCCGTCACCGACGTCGAGGCCGTCACGGAGTTCGGCGACGAGCACGGCTACCCGGTCGCGATCAAGGCCGAGGGGGGCGGCGGCGGTCGCGGGATGAAGGTCGTCGAGAGCGCCGACGAGGCCGAAGAAGCGCTCGAATCCGCCAAGCGCGAGGGGGAGGCGTACTTCTCGAACGACTCGGTGTACCTCGAGCGCTACCTCCAGACCCCCCGCCACGTCGAGGTCCAGATCGTCGCGGACGACCCGGCGGCCGCGGGGTCCGACGGCGGGAGCGGCGACGGGGACGCCTCGGTGTCCGAGAGCGACGTGGTCCACCTCGGGGAGCGCGACTGCTCGCTCCAGCGCCGCCACCAGAAGGTGATCGAGGAGGGGCCCTCCCCCGCGCTCTCCGACGAACTGCGCGAACAGATCGGCGAGGCGGCCCGCCGAGGGGTCGCCGCCGCGGACTACACCAACGCCGGGACGGTCGAGTTCCTCGTCGAGGAGGACCCCGACCGCGACCCGTCGGAGCCGCTCGGCCCGGACACGCCGTTCTACTTCCTCGAAGTCAACACGCGGATCCAGGTCGAACACACCGTCACCGAGGAGCTGACGGGGATCGACATCGTGAAGGAACAGCTCCGGGTCGCGAGCGGCGAGGGGCTCTCCGTCTCGCAGGCCGACGTGGAGCTGGAGGGCCACGCGATCGAGTTCCGGATCAACGCCGAGGACGCCGCGGACGAGTTCCAGCCCGCCAACGAGGGGTCGCTGGAGACGTACGACCCGCCGGGCGGGATCGGCGTCCGCGTCGACGACGCGCTCCGGCAGGGCGACGAGCTCGTCACCGACTACGACTCGATGATCGCGAAGCTGATAGTCTGGGCCCCGGACCGCGAGGAGTGTCTCGCGCGGTCGAAGCGCGCGCTCGCGGAGTACGACCTGGAGGGGGTCGTCACCATCGTCCCGTTCCACCGGCTCATGCTCGACGATCGGCGCTTCGTCGACGGGACGCACACGACGAAGTACCTCGACGAGGAGCTCGACCGCGAGCTGGTCGCCGAGGCGCAGGAGAAGTGGGGGACCGAATCGTCGTCGAGCGGCGATGACGACGACGAGGAGGTCACCGAGCGCGAGTTCACCGTCGAGGTGAACGGCAAGCGCTTCGACGTCGAACTAGAGGAGCGCGGCGCGCCCGCGATTCCGGTGCCGGAGGGCGGCGGAGGCGGCGGTGGTAGCGGCGGCCAACAGCGCCCCCCGCAGGCGAAGTCCGACGACGGCGGCGACGACGGGGTCGACGTCGCGGAGGGCGGCGAGGCCATCGACGCGGAGATGCAGGGGACGATCCTCTCGGTCGACGTCGACGAGGGCGACGAGGTCGCCGCCGGCGACGTGGTCTGCGTCCTCGAGGCGATGAAGATGGAGAACGACGTGGTCGCCGAGCGCGGCGGCACCGTCGCGAGCGTCCACGTCGGCGAGGGCGACAGCGTCGACATGGGCGACGTGCTGATCGTGCTGGAGTGAGGTCGGAGTTCTCCGGACGTGGCTGTTTATAAATAGTGGACGGCGTTGCGGTGAGCCGTTCTGAGGCTAAGCTGTTCACTTGGCTTCGCTGAAATCCGCAGTGAGTGACATACGCAGCTCTCTGCCGGTCAGTACAGAGCGTGCGTATATCCCTAATCCCCGTTGCGATGTCAGAATCCCCTAACTACTTAGCTGCTGTTCATCTGTGGATCTCCACGCCCACTGTATTGCTCGTAGTCAATATACGGTCGGACAAGTTCGTCTTCTTTGTACACGGCCACCTCAAGCAGTCGGGGGCCTTCCACGGAGTCGTCGGGGTTCGGAAAGTAGTGATAATGCTGTGTTACGTCTCGGTAGCCACCGAGCGATGCTCGAATGAGGTAGCGTTGCTCATCGACCACGGGTGGGTCCGGGAACTGGTAGATACCCCCGGTATCGCTCGCCTCCAGTTCGAAAAATCGGTCGAACACGACGGCCTCATCTCTCGTTTCCTCGTCAGTCCGGAGGAGTTCGATTTCAAGTCCCTGTGGCTCTGCGGTGGCATTGCTAGGTAGAATTTCGAGTTGGGAGGGTGAAGAAGACGAAAACGGGAGTTGATTACATCCCGACAGAGCCCCAAGTATGACTGAACCACTTCCAGCGAGAGCTCTTCGTCTGGAACACGGGCTGGTCATGACTCTTGACAAGAACGAACTAATGATATACCTAGTGAAATAAACTACGGCGATGAATTTGTAAGCGAATTCTACCGGCTGTTTCAGTCGAAAACACATCTGAAAATGGAATTTCAACGGAAGCCATTGTTTATAAATAGCCGCTGGCGGATCGACGGTGAGTACCGCCAAAGCTCCAGCCGCTCGCTTATAAATAGCCGTTACCAGGCCGACGGCGAGGACCGCCAAAGCCCCAGCCGCGAAGCGGCCGCACACTCGCTGCGCTCCTCGCTCGCGCTGCTCGCTGCGGTGCTTGCGTCGTCTGCGGCCGCTTCGCGACTGCCCCTTTGAGTCCCACCCCTACAGCACCGCACCTCACGCCTCCCCAGCCTCGTCAGTCGCCGTCGCTTCGCTCCGGCGACTGACTCCCTCGCGCGGTGCCGTTCGCGGCCGCCGATGGCGACCGCTCACGGGCACGCGCCACCGCGTCGTTCATTTATAGTCAATCGTCGCCGTCTCTCGGGTGTTCTAAATACCGTCTCGCTATCGAGGCTCGCGTCGCGCACTCAGGTTACCGACCGCGTAGCCCCAGTAGCTCCCGCGTCTGCTCGGGCGTCGCCACGGGCCGACCCAGTTCCTCGGCGAGCCGCGCCGCCCGCGCCACGAGCTGCTCGTTCGTCGCCAGTTCGCCCCGCTCGTAGTACCGGTTGTCCTCTAAGCCCACCCGGACGTGGCCCCCGAGCAGCAGCGACTGCGTCGTCAGCGGGAGCTGGTGCGGGCCGAACCCGATCACGTTGAACTCGACGCCCTCGGGCAGGGCCTCGACCCGATTCATCAGGTTCCGCGGGTGCGGCGGGGTGGTGGTCCCGCCGCCGAACAGGAAGTTGAGGTACGGCGGGTCGTCGAGCTCGTCGAGAATCGCCAGCGACTCGTTGAGGTGGCCGTCGTTGAACACCTCCAGCTCGGGCTTGATGCCCCGCTCTTTCATCTCCGCGTGGAGGGAGGAGACGAGTTCGCGCGTGTTCTCGGAGGTGAGCCGGTCGTAGCGGTTGAGCGGCCCCATGTCGAGCGACGCCATCTCGGGCGCGGGGTCGGTCCGGAGCGGCTCGTGTCGGAGGGCGTCCGGCGCCGCCGTCCCCCCGGTGGAGTGCTGGAGGACGGCGTCGTCGGTCGCCTCGCGGACCGCGTCCGTCACCTCCTGAAACCGCTCGGCCGAGAAGGCGCGCTCCCCGTTGTCGCGGCGTGCGTGGAGGTGGAGGACGCTCGCGCCCGCGTCCTCGCAGGCCGCCGCGGCCGCCGCGATCTCCGCGGGCGTCTCCGGGAGGTCCGGATGCGCCTCCTTCCCGTGGACGCCGCCGGTAAGCGCCGCGGTGATGACGACGGGCTTCCCGTCGAGGTAGTCGTCGTAGCTCATCGGTCGGCGTCGGGCGCGTCGGGCGCGTTCGACTCGGCGTCCGGCGCCGCCTCCGAGTCCGGTTCGACGTAGAACTCGCAGTCCGTCGCGGGGTCGAGCTCGTACCGGGCGTTACAGACGTCGGCGCGCATGGGCTGAACGAACGACTCCGTCACGGTACAGAACGCGCGGGCGGTGTCGAACGACTTCCCGTCGCCCTCCTCGCGGTACGACAAGTGCTGGCACGTCTCGTCCATGGCGGACGGAGGCGGGCGAGCGGCTTGAAACCACGCGTCGGAAGTTTCGGCCCCGTCCGACGCGGCCCGCGCCGGCGCGCCCCCGATCCGACCGACGCTGTTTAACCGAACGCCCGAGAACGGGCGGGCATGGAGCCGGTCGACGACTGGCGGTCGGCGATCGAGGAGGCCGGGGAGCTGACCGGCCCGATCGCGGCGGCCATCGTCGAGGCCCACGGCGACCGCGGCCAGCGCGCCATCGAGGCCGTCGGCGAGGGGCGCGTGAAGCGCTACCGCGACTTCACCGTCGTCGTCGGCCACGAGGACGAGTACGTGGTCGAAGAGGGCGAGTGTAACTGCGCGGACGCGACGTACAACCTCGACGCGGACGACCCCGACGACCGCTGCTGGCACGCGATCGCGGTCGACGTGGCGGACGCGCTTGACGCCGTCGACCACCACGACATGTGGTACTCCGAGGTCCGCGAGTTCCTGTAGGGCCGGTCGGCGCGAGCCCCGCCGGGGTCGCCGCGCGTCGGTCCGATCGAGGTAGCCGCCGCTCGACCGCGTGAATCGGCCGTTTTCGTAAATCTCGGTCTGAGAGTCGAAAACGTTTACAACGGCGGCCGGTCTCCCCTACGGTATGGCGGACTGTCCACTCGCCGACGACTGCCCCAGCTTCGACGAACGGATCCAGGGGATTGGGTGTCAACACTACGGCAACAAGGGCGGCGCGGAGTGGTGTAACCACTACGACATGCCGATCTACGAGCTGAAACAGCAGCCGGTCCAGCCCGGCGAGGCGGTCGTCGTCGAGGTCGACGACATCCACGAGAGCGGTGCCGGCGTCGGCCGCACCGACGACGGGTTCATCGTCCTCGTCGACGGCCTCCTCCCCCCGGCGCGCGCCGAGGTCAAGATCCACCGCGTGAAGTCCAGTCACGCGACGGCCCAAGAGGTGGTCGAGCGCCTCCCCGACGACCCGGACGAGGAGGCGTCCGACGACGAGGCCGTGGAGGGCGACGAGGCGGGAGACGAGGACGGAGACGACGACCGCAGCCGCCGCGACCGCCCGGACCGCGAGCGACTCGGCAGCCGCGAGAACTTCTGGGGCAAGTGACGGCGTCTCGGGGCGGCTCCGCCCCGCGGACAGTCCGGACGCCGTCGATCCGCCGACCGCTCTCGGAGGCCGATCGATCCGCCGCGCGACCTCGCGCGACGAAACCGCCGTTTTTTGAGCGACCGGCCCGTCGGTGAACGCATGGCAGACGACGGGCGACCCGACCCCGCCGACGTCGACGCCGACTCCATCCTCGAACGGGCCGGGTTCGACGCCGACGAGGGCGTTCTCACCCGCCGGCAGGCCGAGGTGTTAGCGCTCCGCGAGCGCGGGCTCCGGCAGTCGGACATCGCGGACCGGCTCGGCACCTCGCGCGCGAACGTCTCCAGCGTCGAGGCGAGCGCCCGCGACAACGTCGAGCGCGCCCGCGAGACGGTCGCGTTCGCGGAGGCGCTGTCGGCGCCGGTCCGCGTCGAGATCGAGGCGGGAACCGACCTCTACGACGCGCCCAAGCGCGTGTACGACGCCTGCGACGAGGCGGGCGTGAAGGTGAACCAGACCGCGCCCGAGCTGATGAAGTCGATCGGCGACCGCGCGGGCGACGCGGTCCGCGGGCGCGAGGTCCATCGCCGGCTGTTCGTCACGGTCGCGGCCGACGGGCAGATCCGGGTCCGCCGGCCGTAGCATCGGTCCCTCGACCGCTCCGCCGTCAGTCCCCGTCGATCCGCTCCGCGACCCCGACGAGCGTCGCGCCCGCGGCCACGGTCGCCTCCCGGGCGACCGAGTACGCGATCCCGTCGCGGTCGGCGCGCGCGACCTGGAGCGTCTCGAACGTCGTCGGGTCGAACACCTCGCCGACGCGCTCGCCCTCGCGCACCCGGTCGCCGACGGCGAGGTCGGGCTCCGGGACGAACAGCCCGGAGTCGTCGGCGATGGCGCGCCCGAGGTGGTTGCGCGCGACGACGCCGTCCCACGGGTCGGACTCGCCGTCGAGCAGCCCCTCGTGGCGGAGGGCGCCGACCATCCCCGCCACGCCGGTCTCGACCGCCGCCGCCACGATTTCGCGGCTGTGGGCGAGCTCGGGCGTGATCGTCGGGATCCCCTCGCGCGTGGCCGCGACGCGGAGCTTCCCCGCGAACCCGCGCTCGTCCCATTCGGTGTCGGCGTCGTCACCCGCGGCCTCCGCGAGCAGGAGGTCGGTGCCGAACGCCTCCGCGAGCCCGCGGCAGGCCTCGTCGCCGCGCATGTACACCGCGTGCGTCGCCATCGACGGCGACCCCGTGTGGAGGTCGACGATCGCGTCCGCCGCGCCCGCGAACCGCCAGAGCCGGGCCGCCATCCGCTCGTGGAGCGACCCCTCCGCGTCGCCGGGCCAGCAGCGGTTCATGTTCGGCTGCCGCGAGTCGAGCGACTCCGGCGTCGTGTACGAGACGCGATCGAAGGTGAGCGGGTCCGCGACGGGAACCGTCACGAGCGTCCCGTCGAGGTCGGCGGCGGTCGGCCCGTCGCTCGCTCCGCCGGCGTCGGCGCTTCCGGACGCGTTCCCGACGAGGCGGTCGTGAAGCCGCCGCAGGACCGCGACACCGTTCACCTCTCGCCCGTGCTGGGCGGCCTGCGCGTACACGACGGGACCGTCGCCGGGCGCGTCGAGTTCGGGGCCGTCGTCGCCGTCGACGAGTTCGCCCTCGCCGTACGCGTGGACCGTCGTCCGGATCGGCACGCCCGAGGGGAGCCGAGCGAGGGTGAGGGTGCGACTGGTGTGCATGGTCCGGATCCGAGCGGCTCGGAGTTATACGTCGGGGTTGTGGTCGCGGCGCGGTCGCGTCGGTCTCCGACTTCCGCCCGCCGATCCCGACGGGTCCGACCGCGGACGCTAAGGCCGTGGCCCGCGGAGCGGGATCCGTCATGCGGGTCACCCTCCTCGGGACGGGCGACACGACGGGGACGCCGACCGTCGGCTGCGACTGCGACACCTGCGAGGCGGCCCGCGAGCGCGGGGTGTCGCGGTCGCGCTTCTCCGTCCACGTCGCCAACGAGCGCACCGGCGAGTCGCTGCTCGTCGACTTCAGTCCCGACTTCCGACAGCAGTTCCTCGCGGCCGACGTCCCGCTCCCCGACGCCGGGCTGGTGACGCACATCCACTTCGACCACCTCGACGGGCTGGGGAACGTCTACCGGCTCGTCGACGGGCTCCCGGTTCACGCGCCGAACGAGACCGACCCCGCCACCGACCGGAGCGTCGCCGGGACGATCCGCGACAAGTACGACTACCTCGAAGACCGGATCGGCGTCCACGCCCGCGACCCGTTCGAGCCGTTCGAGACCTGCGGGTTCGAGGTGCGGTTCGTCCCGGTCGACCACCCGCCGCTCCTCTGCTACGGCGTCGTCGTCGAGGACCCCGAGACGGGCGCGACGCTCTCGCTCACCGGCGACACCAGCTACGACGTCCCCGAGCGCTCCCGCGAGGCGCTCGCCGGCGCGGACCTGCTGCTCGCCGACGCCATCGTCCCCGCCTCGCTGTGCGAGCACCACCCGATCGGCGGCCGCCACGCGGGCCCGGACGGCGTCCCGCGCACCTTCGGCACGAAGCACATGACCCGGGAGGGGGCGCTCGCGCTCGCCGACGAGCTCGACGCCGACCGCACGCGGCTCGTCCACCTCGCGCACTACTACCCCGCCGACGAGGCGTTCGAGGAGCCGCTGGCGGTCGACGGCGAGACCTACGAGCTGTGACTCGGGTCGTCGCGCGCCGAACGCCGCGGTCGACCGGCCGCACCGTTTTGTCTCGCTAGCCCGTAGCGAGCCGTAGATGTCCGTGACGGACCGCTTCCGGACCGCACTCGACCGCCTGGAGCCGCCGCCGCGCGCGGTCGACTGGTCGCTGTTCGCGTTCGTCGTCGCCGAGGCGGTCACGGGGCTGGTCTCGTTCACCGTCGGCGTCCCCGAGGGGTGGCCCCTCTTCTGGCTCCACCGCGCGCTCGGGCTCGGGATCGTCGCGCTGCTCGGGTGGAAGCTCGCGCGAGTCCGCCGCCGGCTCACCGATCCCGACCTGTGGCAGCGGTCGACGGCGCTGTCCGTCCTCACGCTCGTCGCGGCGCTCGGCGCCATCGGCACCGGCGTCGCGTGGGTGTTCGGCCTCGACGTGCGGCTCTCCTACTGGACCCTCCTCTCGGTTCACGTCGGGTTCGGCCTCGCCTTGGTCCCGCTCGTCGCCGCGCACGCGGCGACCCGGTTCCGGCTCCCCCGCCGCGTCGACTTCGAGCGCCGGCGGACCGCGGTGCGTTACTTCGCGCTCCTCGCCGCCGGCGGCGCGACCTACCGCCTCCAGCAAGGGGTCAACGACGCGCTCGACACCGCCGGCGCCGACCGCCGATTCACCGGCTCCCAGCCCCGCGAGGGCGAGGGGAACGGCGCGTTCCCGATCACCTCGTGGGTCGCGGACGACCCCGATCCGATCGACCGCGACGACTACCGGCTCACGGTCGAGGGGCTCGTGAGCGATCCCGTCGAACTGACGGCGGACGAGCTGGGGGCGGGCCACGAGACCGAGGCCCTGCTCGACTGTACGAGCGGCTGGTACACGGTCCAAGAATGGGGCGGGATCCGGGTCGGCGACCTGCTCGACGGGGCCGGCGACCTCGACGACGACGCGGCCTACGTCCGGTTCACCTCCGTGACGGGCTACCGCTGGAGTCTCCCGATCGGGGAGGCAGAGAACGCGCTGCTCGCGACGCACGTCGGCGGCGAGCGGCTGAGCCACGGTCACGGCGCGCCGGCCCGACTCGTCGCGCCCGACAGGCGGGGGTTCCAGTGGGTGAAGTGGGTGACGCGCGTGGAGGTCCGGTCGGAGTACGACCTCGGACAGTGGGTGGTGACGCTGGTGAGCGGGTTCGACTGATCGGCGGTCGCGTTCACGACCCCGCTGCGCCCGGCTATTCGTACTCGCTCCCGACGACCTCGCGGATGCGCTCGGCGGTCACCTGCCCGACGCCGTCGACCTCCAGGAGGTCCTCCTCTCGCGCCGTCATCACGGCCTCGACGGTGCCGAAGTGCTCCAACAGCGATCGGGCGGTGACCGGGCCGATGTCCGCGATGGAGGAGACGACGTACTCCTGCTGTTCGGCGCGCGTCTTCGTCGTCTTCTCGCCGTGGACGCTCACCTCGCGGTCGCGCGTCTCCTGCTCGCGTTTGGCGATCGTCGCCAGCAGCTCGGTGGTGTCGTCCTCGCCTTCGGTGCGGAGCACGCTCACGTCGAAGTCGACCGCGAGCGACGCGAGCGCGCCGCGGATCGCGTTGGGGTCGATGTCGCGCTGGCCGTAGAGGTTCGTCCCCTCGACGACCATCACGGGGCGGGCGTACGCCCGCGAGAGCTCGCCCACCTGCTCGAACATCGAGCGGTCGGCGTCGAGCATCGAGTCGACGAAGTCGGCCGCCGACTTGCGCTCGACGGCGACGCGGTCGGAGAGCACGTAGTCGCCGACCGCCAGCGTCTCCAGCCGGGTGACGAGCCCGTCGCGGGTCGAGAGGTCCTTCGCGATGGAGGAGTCGAGCTCGCGCTGGTCGACGACGACCTCGACGCCCTCGTCGACGCCCGCGGTCGCGACGAGAGCGTCGTCGTCGGAATCGGCCGCGGTTTCCTCGCTCTCGGCGGTGTCGTCGCCGGCGGCGTCGTCACCGTCGCCGTCGTCGCCCTCCTCGTCGTCGCGCTCGCGCACCTCCTCGGCGAAGTCGGTGAGGCCGGCCCCCTCGTCTTCGCTCGCTCCGGCGCCGTCTGCCGCGCCGCCTTCGCCTTCGTCGCTCGTCGTATCGGCGTCGGACTCCCCGGACCCCCCGCCGAACGCGTCGAGGCCGGCCTGTCCGTCGTCGCCGACGGACTCCTCGATGTCGTCGGTGGCCTCCTTCAGCTCCGCGAGCTGGCTGGCCATCTCCTTCTCGCGGCGCCGCGAGATCCAGAAGAACGCCTCGTCGCGGGTGTCCTCGGCCATCAGGACGACGACTTTCCCCTCCGCCTGCCGGCCGGTCCGGCCCTTGCGCTGGATCGAGCGGATCGCGGTCGGGACCGGCTCGTAGAAGCAGACGAGGTCCACCTCGGGCACGTCGAGCCCCTCCTCCGCGACGCTCGTGGAGACGAGCACCTCGAACTCGCCGGCCTTGAACTCGTCGAGCGTCTCCTGCTGCTGTGTCTGGCTCATCCCGTCCGAGCCCTCCTTGTCGCCCTGCCCGACGAACTTCCGCACGTCGAAGCTGGCGGAGAGGAACTCCACGAGCGCCTCCGCGGTGTCGCGCGACTCCGTGAACAGGATCGCGCGCTCGCCGCCGTCGATGCCGAGGGTCTCGGCCAGCAGGATCCGGGCCTTCGAGAACTTCGGGTGGAGCCCGTCGAACGACTCCGCCTTCCGCATCGCCTCGCGCACCTTCGGGTCCGCGACCATGCGCTGGCTCGCCTTCGAGGCGCCCGACGAGCGGGCGGCCTCGCGCTGGCGCTCGAAGTAGCGCCGGACGGACTCGACCGACTGCGTCTCGACCAGCTCGGTCGCGCGCCGGAGCTTCATCACCTCGGCGTGGGTACTCATCCCCTTGTACCCCTCCGACTGGTCGTTGTCCATCATCTGCTTCAGCTGCCCGCGCATCCTGTTGAGGTCCTTCTGCGAGAGGTCCGGGTTCGTCGTGTTCGTCACGCCCAGCGACTTGAGCTTCTCCAGCCGGTCCGTGATCACCTCGTTGAGCGCGTCGCGGATCTCGAGGACCTCGTCAGGGAGCGTGACTCGCTCCCATCGGACGTCGGTGTCGTGGGTGTACTCGTCGACGTCGGCGTCCGCTTCGGTCATCACCTCGACGTTCGAGAGCCCGAGGTTCTCACAGACCGTCTCGATCTCCTCGGTGTCGCCGCCGGGCGAGGCCGACATCCCCGTCACGAGCGGGTCGGCCGCGTCGGCGTGGTACCGCTCCGCGATGTACACGTACGCGTAGTCGCCGGTCGCGCGGTGGCACTCGTCGAAGGTCAGGTGGGTCACGTCGCGCAGCGAGATCCGGTTGCCGACGAGGTCGTTCTCGACGACCTGCGGGGTCGCGATCACGATCCGGGCGTCGTCCCACAGCGCGGCGCGGTCGTCGGGCTTCACGTCGCCGGTGAACACGACGATCTCGTCGTCCGGAATCCGCAGCGCCTCGCGGTAGAAGTCCGCGTGCTGCTGGACGAGGGGTTTGGTGGGGGCCAAAAAGAGGGCCTTCCCGCCGACCTCGCTGAGCCGTTCGGCGGTGACGAGCAGGCTGACCGTCGTCTTGCCGAGGCCGGTCGGGAGACAGACCAGCGTGTGCTCGTCGGCGGCGGCGTCCGCCAGCTGGAGCTGGTAGCGCCGCCGCTGGAGGAAGTCGTCGACGAGCAGATCCCTGTCGATCCCGGCGGCCTCGGTCGCCATCGGCGGTGCTTCGCCGCCGTCGGCCTAAAGCCTTCGCGAAGCGCGGTGAAAGTTATCGGTCGGCGGAGCGCTCCTCGCGGAGCTCGTCGGGCACGTCCTCGTCGACCAGCTCCGCCCACTCGGCGAGCCGGTCGTCGGATCGGGTTTGCGCACTCATCACGCGACGGATCTCCGTGATACGTCTTAACAGTTACCCCGATTCTACATGATCTAGCATCGATCCGAGCGGATCCCACCGCTCGATCGCCCACGACGCGCGCCGTTCCGGGCCGGAGGGCCCGCGCTCTCCTTCGGGCCGACTCGCACGCCTTTTACCGCTCACGCGCCTCCGGCCGCCATGAGCAACCTCGACGAGTTCCTCGCGGGCGAGCGGCTCGACGACGTGGTCTTCTACGTGAGCGACGCGTACCTCGACGACGACTCCCGACTGCGCGAGGTCGGGGCCGAGACCGACGGCGGCGTCCGGCTGATCCTCGACGGCGAGACCGGACGGTCCGCGTTCCAGGCCGGCACCGGCATGGGCGCGATGGAGTTCGCGAAGACGGCGATGGACGCCGAGGGGGAGATCGCGCGCACCCTCGACGACGGGGCGTGCCCGTTCGCGGACGAGGCCGACGACGCGAACGACGCGGGCGAAGGTCCCGACGGCGACCACGCGATCCGGTTCGTCTTCGCGTTCGCGGAGGCGCAAAACGAGGAGGTCGGCGGCCTCTACGCCGAGGGCGACGTGGTCCACGCGTACGCCCACTGTACGTGCGGCGAGAGCTACTCGCACAAGTGGGTCGTTGGCGACCGCGACGACTGAGAAATCGGTTCGGGACGGACGGGTACGCCCGGCGGCGCGTTACTCCCCGTCGGGCGCGTCGTCCTCCGGCACCGCGCCCTCGACGAGCGACTGGTCGCCGTACTGCTCGCGGAGGTCCTTCTTCGAGAACTTCCCGGTGGCGGTCTTCGGCACCTCGTCGATGAACTCCACCGCGTCCGGCACCCACCACTTGGGGTACTCGTCGCGGAGGCCGGCCTCGATCCGCTCGACGAGCTCGTCGCGGTCGACGCCGTCGGCCACGACGACGAAGGCGACGGGCCGCTCCTGCCAGCGCTCGTGGGGCACGCCGACCACGGCCGCCTCGCTGACGCCGTCGTAGGCCATGATCGCGTTCTCCAGCTCGACGCTGGAGATCCACTCGCCGCCGGACTTGATCACGTCCTTGGTGCGGTCGACGAGCTGCATGTAGCCGTCCTCGTCGACGGTGACCACGTCGCCGGTCTTCAGCCAGCCGTCGACGAACTCCTCCTCGCTGGCCTCCGGACGCGCGAAGTACTCCTTCGTGACCCACGGGCCGCGGATCCGCAGTTCGCCGAAGTCCTCGCCGTTCCACGGCACCTCCTCGCCGTTCTCGTCGATAACTTCGAACTCCAGGCCGGGGGCGACGAGCCCCTGCTTCGCGCGCTTGTTCACCTGCGTCTCGTAGTCGGCGCCGCGCAAGTCGTCCTTGAGGTGCGAGACGGTGCCGATCGGTGAGAGCTCGGTCATCCCCCACGCGTGGAGCACCTCGACGTCGCGCTCGTCGTACCACTCGATGAGCGCCTGCGGCGCGGCCGCGCCGCCGATGATCACGGTGTCGAGCGTCGAGAGGTCGACGTCGTTCCCCTCTTCGATGTACTCGCGCAGGCCGAGCCACACCGTCGGGACGCCGGCGGAGATCGTCACGCCCTCCTCCTCGATCAGCGCCGCGAGGTCGGCCGGGTCCGGCGAGGGGCCGGGGTAGACGTGCTTCGCGCCCGCGGCGGCCGCGGTGAACGGCATCCCCCACGCGTTGACGTGGAACATGGGAACGACGGGCATCACGACGTCGGAGTCCTCCATCGGGATCCCCTGCGGCGTCTGGGAGGCCATCGTGTGGCTCCACAGCATCGACTGGGTGTACTCGACGCCCTTCGGGCGCCCCGTCGTGCCGGAGGTGTAACACAACCCGGCGGGCTGGTCGCCGTCGAGGTCGGGCCAGTCGTACTCGGTCGAGTAGTCGCCGATGAACTCCTCGTAGGCGGGCGCGTCGAGCGCGTCGATCCCCTCCGACCCCATCGTGACGAAGTCGACGTCCTCGAACTCCTCCGCGCCCTCCGCGGCGCCCGCGATCTTCTCGGCCAGCGACGGGTCGACGAAGACGATCTCGTCGTCGGCGTCGTCGACGATGTACCGGATGTGTTCGTCGGGCAGCAGCGGGTTGATCGTGTGGAGCTGCGCGCCCGTGTTCGGGACGCCGAAGTACGTCTCGAAGTGCCGCGTGTGGTTCCAGCAGAACGTCGCGACGCGGTCGCCGCGCTCGATCCCGTAGTCCTGGAGCGCGTTCGCGAGCCGCGCCGTCCGGTCGGCGTACTCGGCGTAGGTGTGCCGCGTGCGCCCCTCGTGGGTACGCGAGACGATCTCGGTGTCCGGGTACAGTCGCTCCGCGCGCCACATGAACGGTCGCAGGGTCTGGGCGTGTCCGCCTGGCATACCTTACACACCACGGGGCCGGGAACTATGAACGTTATCATGATTGATCGTGATTCTTTGCGAACAACCGGGGAACGCCCGTTCTGCCTCGGCCGCTCGTTTATAAATAGATGAGCGCCGATCGTCGGTGAAGGCCGTCGAGGCTCCGGTCGGCCGCTTATAAATCGTTACCGGTAGATCGACACGAACACCGCCGAAGCCCCAGCCGCTCGGTCGTACGAAGATGGGACTTATAAATCGGCGATCGACACGAACACCGCCGAAGCCCCAGCCGCTCGGCCGTACGAAAGGGGAGGAGCTTATAAATCGGCGATCGACACGAACACCGCCGAAGCCCCAGCCGGGAGGCGGGCGCACGCTCGCTGCGCGCTTCGGTCGCTCGCGTCGCTCGCTCCCTCCAGTGCTTGCGTCGCCTGCGCCCGCCTCCCGGCTGCCCCTTCGAGTCCCTCCCCGCACTACAACCGCACCTCATGCCTCCCCAGCCTCGCCGCTCACGCCCTCCGGGCGTTCGCGGCGTCCCTCGCGCGTGCGGTTCGCGGCGCGTTGCGCCGCTCACAGGCACGCGCCACCGCACAGACGTCGTTTAAAAGGTGGTTTACCCCCGGAACAGGCTCGCGTGAACGGGCGCGTGGTCGGAGTCGGGCCGGGGGTCGTCGCCGTCGGAGCCGCCCTCGTCGGAGACCGCGCGGCCGTCGACGCCGTCGGCGAGGAAGTCCCGGACCGGCGGGCCGACGTGTTCCGGCTCGACGAGGAACGCGTCGTGGCCGTGGTCGGAGTCGACCACGTGGTGCGCGACCGGGACGTCGGTCTCGCGGAAGGCGTCCGCGAGGGAGGCGGACTGCTCGACGGTGAAGTGCCAGTCGGCGGTGAAGCTCATGAGGAGGGTCTCGCCCTCGAAGGCCCCGAGCGCGTCGGCGTCGGTGCCGTGGCCCGCGGCGAGGTCGTACTCGTCCATCGCGCGCGTGAGGTAGAGGTAGCTGTTCGCGTCGAACCGGTCCCCGAACCCCTCCGCCTGGTAGTCGAGGTACGACTCCACCTCGCGGTACGGGAAGAAGCCGGCGGTCGGCTCCGGCGGCAGCCCGAGGTCGCCGTCCTCGCGGGTGAGCGAGTCGCGCCCGGCCGACCGCCGCCCGAACTTCCGCTCCATCGACGCCTTCGAGAGGTACATGACGTGGCCGATCTGACGGGCGATCGCGAGCCCCTCGGTCGGGTCCGGGCGGTCGTCGCCGTAGTAGCCGCCCCCGTTCCAGTCCGCGTCCGCGCGGATGGCGCGGCGCGCGACCGCGTCGAGCGCGAGACACTGCGCGTCGAGCCGCCCGGCGGTCGCGATGGCCACCACGCGGTCGACGTCGTCCGGGTACCGCTTCGCCCACTCCAAGGCGTTCATCCCGCCGACGCTCCCGCCGACGACCGCGCGGAGCCGCCCCACGCCGAGGTGGTCGAGGAGGCGGCGCTGCGCCCGCGCCCAGTCCTCGACCTGGACCGGCGGGAACGCGGTCCCCCAGCGGTCGTGGTCGGGCTCCTCGCGTAAGTCGAGGTCCGCGGGCCGCTCGCTGGCCGGGCCGGTCGTCCCGTAGCAGGAGCCGGGGACGTTCGCGCAGACGACGTAGTACTCGGTCGTGTCGATCGCCTTCCCCGGCCCGACCACGTCGTCCCACCACGCTCGGGCCTGCCCGGCCTGTCCGGCGCCGGTGGTCTCGGCGTCCCGCTCCGGCTCCGGGGAGCGCGCGACGTTCTGGCTCCCGGTGAGCGCGTGGCAGATCAGCACGACGTTGTCGCCGTCGAACTCCCCGTGTGTCTCGTAGGCGACCTCGAGGTCCGGCACCGACTGCCCGCACTCGAAGGCGAACTCGCCGAGCGAGGCGACCCCGTGGTCGGTCGGCACCGCGCTCATCGGTTCACTCCCCGCCCCCGCTCGCGGTTCGCTCCCCGCCCGCGGCGCGCTCTCCCCCCGCGGCCCGCTCGCCCGCCGCCAGCCCCGCGTCGAGGTCGGCGATCACGTCGTCGGCGTCCTCGATGCCGACCGAGAGCCGGAGCATTTCCGGGTAGACGCCGGCGAGCCTTTGCTGGGTCTCGTCCATCTGCGCGTGCGTCGTGGAGGCCGGGTGGATGACGAGCGTCTTCGCGTCGCCGATGTTCGCGAGGAAGCTCGTCAGCTCGACCGACTCGCAGAACGTCTTGGCGGCCTCGTAGCCGCCGTCGACCCCGAAGGTGACCATCCCGCCGAAGCCGTCGAGGTACTCGGCCGCGTTGCCGTGGCTCTCGTGGTCCTCGAAGCCGGGGTAGCTCACCCAGTCGACGCGGCCGTCCTCGCGGAGGAACTCCGCGACCCGCCGCGCGTTCTCGCAGTGGCGCTCCATCCGCAGCGGGAGCGTGTTGAGCCCCTGGATCGTCTGCCACGCGTCGAAGGGGGACTGCTGACCGCCGGTCGGGCGCACGCCGCGCTGGCGGACCACGTTGGCGAACGCGGCGTCGCCGAACTGTTCCACGAAGTCGATCGGGAACGCGGGCGACTCCCCGTCCAGCTCGTCGTAGTCGGCGTCGGGGTGGTCCCACGGGAACTGCCCCCCGTCGACGACGACCCCGCCGACGGTGGTGCCGTTGCCGGTGATCCACTTCGTCGTCGACTCCCAGACGACGTCGGCGCCGTGCTCGAACGGCCGACAGCAGTACGGCGTCGCGAACGTGTTGTCGACGACGAGCGGGACGGCGTTCTCGTGGGCGATCTCGGCGAGCCGCTCGAAGTCGGGCGTGACGAGCGAGGGGTTCGCGATCGTCTCGACGTGGACGAACGCGGTGTCGTCGTCGACCGCGTCCGCGTACGCCTCGTAGTCGAGCGTGTCGACGAGCCGCGACTCGATCCCGCGGCGGTCCGCGATCGTGGTGAGGTACGCCGCGGTCCCGCCGTACATCTCGGAGCTGGCGACGACGTTGTCGCCCGCGCTCGCGAGGACGGTCGTGATCGCGTCGAACGCGGCCATGCCCGACCCGGTCGCCACCGCGTCCGACCCGCCGGAGAGGTCGGCTATCCGCTCCTCCAAGACGTTCACCGTCGGGTTCGAGAGCCGGGAGTAGATGTGGCCCTCCGCCCGGAGCGCGTACATCTCCGCCGCCGTGTCCGCGTCGTCGAAGACGTACGAGGTCGTCTGGTGGATCGGGGTGGCGCGGGCGCCGGTGGCCGAATCGGGCTCGGCGCCGGCGTGGAGACTCCGGGTGTTGAACCCACGTGTCATGTTTGTTGCTCATACGTCTACGCACGTCTATAACTGTCAGTTACGGCAATTGATGCCCCTTCGCCGGACGGCGTCCGCGAGGTCGCCCGACGACTCTCTCGCGCCGGTCCGCGCCGGTCCGCGCCCGCCGCACCGAAGCGTGCGTTTATGCCCGATCGGGCGCCAACCGGTGGTAATGGCAGTCGCCGCCCCAGTCCCCGACCTCGCCGACCGCGCGACCGACTGCGCCGACCGCCTGCGCGAGGCCGGCCGGGTGCTGCTCGCGTCGCACATCGACGCCGACGGGATCACGAGCGCCGCGATCGCCTCTACCGCGCTCGCCCGGGCCGGGATCGACCACGAGGTCGTCTTCGAGAAGCAGCTCGACGCCGACTCGATCGCCGGGATCGCCGCCCGCGAGTTCGACGTCGTCTGCTTCACCGACTTCGGCTCCGGCCAGCTCGACGCCATCGCCGACCACGAGGAGCGCGGCGACTTCGTCCCCGTCATCGCCGACCACCACCAGCCCGCGGACCGCGACACGCGCTACCACCTCAACCCCCTGCTGGAGGGGATCGACGGCGCGAGCGAACTCTCCGGTGCCGGCGCGAGCTACCTCCTGGCCCGCGCGCTGGAGGGGCCCGACGGCGACAACCGCGACCTCGCCGCGCTCGCGGTCGTCGGCGCGGTCGGCGACATGCAGGACTCCGACGGCGGCCTCGTCGGCGCCAACGAGTCGATCGTCGCCGACGGCGTCGACGCGGGCGTCCTCGAGGCCCGGACCGACCTCGACCTGTACGGCAGACAGACCCGACCGCTCCCCAAGCTCTTGGAGTACGCCTCCGACGTGACGATCCCGGGGATCTCGAACGACGAGGCGGGCGCTATCTCCTTCCTCACCGACCTCGACGTCGACGTGAAACGCGACGGGGAGTGGCGGCGCTGGGTCGACCTCGACGCCGAGGAGCGGCGGACCCTCGCGTCGGCGCTGATGCGCCGCGCCGTGGCCTCCGGCGTCCCCTCCGAC
This sequence comes from Halorubrum sp. SP3, assembly GCF_005435195.1. Taxonomy (NCBI): domain Archaea; kingdom Methanobacteriati; phylum Methanobacteriota; class Halobacteria; order Halobacteriales; family Haloferacaceae; genus Halorubrum; species Halorubrum sp. SP3. The sequence continues at coordinate 85,511 of NZ_SGTU01000010.1, forward strand.
CGGGTCGAGGCGCTCGTCGGCACCTCCTACACGCTGGTCGACGAGGAGCCCGGAACGGAGCTCCGAGACGTCAGCGAGTTCTCCACGCTGCTCAACGCGACCGCGCGCTACGAGCGCGGCGACGTCGGACTCGCGGTGTGTCTCGGCGACCGCGGCGACGCGCTCGCGGAGGCGCGCCGGTTGCTCCGTACCCACCGGCAGAACCTCTCCGAGGGGCTCCAGTGGGTCAAAACCGAGGGCGTCACTCACGAGGAGCACCTCCAGTGGTTCGACGCCGGCTCGCGCATCCGCGAGACGATCGTCGGCATCGTCGCCGGGATGGCGGTCGGCTCGCCGGCGGTCGACCGCTCGAAGCCGGTGATCGCGTTCGCCGAGGAGAGCGCCGAGGAACTGAAGGTTTCCTCGCGCGGCTCGCACGGACTCGTCCGGCGCGGACTCGACCTCTCCGCGGTGATGCGCGAGGCGAGCCGGGCCGTCGGCGGCGACGGCGGGGGCCACGACGTGGCCGCGGGCGCGACGATCCCGACCGAGGAGCGCGACGCGTTCCTCGCCGAGGCGGACCGGATCGTCGGCGAGCAGCTCTCGTGAGCCGGTCCGGCCGTCGCTCTGGAGCCCGAAGCGACCCGTCTGCCCGTCACTTCAGCGTGGCGTAGGTCAGCAGCGAGACGGCGAGCAGCTCCAGCACGCTCATCGCGAGCACGACCCGTCCCACGAGCGGGTCCATCGCGTACAGCGTCCGCATGTTCGCGAAGAAGAAGGCGACCGAGACCAGGTTCTCGACCAACAGCACGGCGCTGAAGCCCACCAGCCCCAACAGGAGCGTCGACCCGAACTCGCGGTAGTTGCGGATCCATACCGTCGCCAGCACCGCCAGCAGCGCGCTGTTGACGATCCCGATCAACACGGCGATCCCGGTCGTCGACGCCGGGTTCATTCGGCGTCCACCTCCGCGGTGATCTCCTCGAACGCCTCCGCGTGCTGCTCGAAGCGGTCGGTCAGGAAGTAGAGCTTCCCGTAGTCGTGGTCGCTCGGCTCGACGACGTCGTGGTCTTTCAACATTTCGAGGTGGTGGGTGATCGTGTTGTAATCGACGTCCAGTTCTTCCGCGAGCTCGTTCGCGTTCCGGGGGCGAGCGCGGAGCTCCCGGACGATCCGGACCCTGTTGGCGCCACCGCGGCTCGCGACGAACAGGTACCACAGGGCCTTCTTCATCTAGCGTACTGGTGTGTCGAGTAGGCGCTGAAAGTCGTTTCGGCCGGGACGAAGCGGTCCGGACGCGCTCGCGGGACGGAGGGGGACGCGTCACCCGACGGTTCGGCGGACCCACCCCGACGCGCCGCTCGGGACGGAGCCGGACGACTCCCGGGTCTGAAGCGTCCCCGTCCCGTCGGTCGCGCGGACGACGACCTCGTGCTCGCCGTCGGGGGCGAAGACGTGCCGCCACTGCCGCCAGACGTCCGCGTCGGGGAGCGGGGCGGAGAGCTCGGCGTCGGTCCACGAGTCGCCGCCGTCGGTCGACACCTCGACGCGCTCGATCCCGCGCGTCCCGGCGTAGGCGTGGCCGGCCAGCTCGATCCGACCGTCGTCGAGCTCCGTGATCCCCTCGTCCCAGAGCTTGGCGACCGTCTTCACCTCGCCGGTCCCCTCCCAGCCGCGCTCCTCCCAGTAACCGTCGTCCTCGACGTTCAGCAGTTCGATCTCCGAGAGCCACTTCACGTTCGTCTCTCCCCAGCGACCCGGGATAAGCACCCGAACCGGGTGGCCGTGGCCGGTCGGGAGCTCCTTCCCGTTCATCCCCCACGCGAGGAACCCCTCGGCGAGCACGTCGACCGGGAACTGGACGTAGTACCCGTCCTCGCCGCGCAACATCGCGCAGTTGCAGTCCCCCTGCGGGTCGACGGACTCGAGCAGCGGGCGGATCGGGGTCCCCGTCCAGACGGCGTTGTCCAGCTTGCGGCCGTTCAGGTCCTCGCCGACGCACCGCAGCGTCACCGCGCGGTGTTCGACGGGTCGGTCGATCAGCTCGTCGAAGGCGACCGTCCGCTCGCTTCCGGTTTCGCCGGTGAACGTCAGCGACCACTCGGCGGCCGTCACCTCCGGGTCGAACTCCGCGATGTCGACGTTGTAGAACTCCCCGATCGGGCTCACCAGCCCCTGGAGGCCGTCGCTTTCCAGCTCCAGCGAGGCCGAGTCGAGCTCCCGAAGCCGCGCGGCCGAGCCCTCGGACCGCGGGGCGTCGGCGAGGGGCTCGTCGTCCGTCGCGAACGACCGCCGGCCCACGGCGGCCGCGGCGACGAACCCGAGCGCCCCGGCGACGACCCCGAGGGTCCGGCGGCGCACCGCGTCCGCGACTGCCGACGAGTCCCCCTCGGTCGAGGCGTCGCTCTCGGACGGGACCGCGGACGGGGATAACCACCCGATCCCGACGACGGCCGCGGCGGGGAGCGCCGCGCCCAGCGCCCCCGCCGAGACGCCCGTCAGCCCGGCGGCGAGCAGCCAGGATCCGACGCCGGACACCGCGGCACCGGCGGCGCGGCGGTCGGTGCGCGTAGCGAGTCGAAGGCCCGCGAACGCGACCGCACCGAACAGCCCGACCGCGACCGCGAACGCCATGGCGATGTGAATCAGGTGGCCCGCGTCGCCGAACGTCTCGATCGCGAACGTCACGATCGGCCCGGGCGTCAGGTTGACGACGGTCTGGTCGACGGGCCGGACGACGAACGACGGCGTCCACCCCGTGACGAGGTACGAGCCGGCGACCGCGGCCGTGCCGGCCGCCGCCGCGAGGAGCCCGTCTCGACGTTCGCTAACGCTGATCATGGATAACCTCTGGGTTACAGTCACTTGAACCACGTCCTCGACGGCCGGGTACTCGTGGCCGTCGTCGACCTCGCTCAGTCGGCGCACGGTGCCGCCCTCGTCGACGCCCTAGTCGGGAGCGTCCTGCGCGGGGGCCTGGTCGGGAGCGTCCTGCGCGGGGGCCTGGTCGGGAGCGTCCTGCGCGGGAGCCTGGTCGGGAGCGTCCTGCGCGGGAGCCTGGTCGGGGACGGTTCCCGGAGCCTCCGCGTTCGGCTCCGTCTCCGCGGCCCGTCCCGTCACTCGCCTCTCCGTCGCTTCCGCCTTCGCCGAGGCGACCGGCGAGCGTCGGCGCCGCGAGTCCGCCGCTCGTCGCCAGGACCCGTCGCCGCGTGTCTCGTCCCGTCATGGTCACGGCGAGGTCCGCGACGGGGATATGGATTTTTCAACTACCGGACAAATTCGGTGCGGAGTCGGGGCGAGGTCCGTTCAGACTTCGTTCGGTATCCCGCCGCGGTCGGCGGTTCGCTGCGATCGCTCGACGCCGTCGTCGACGGAACGCGGTGACACCGAAACCGACGGGAGCCGTGTCGAGCCGAACGACGCCGCGTCAGGCCTCGCCGAGGTCGCGGAACATCGCGCGGTAATCGTCGGTCGACAGCGACTCGCCGAGGTCGTCGATGTCGGCGTCCAACTCCTCCAAGCGCTCGACGAGGTCGGCGTACGCCTCGTTCCCCTCGCGCTGTGCGGCCGGCTTCTGCGAACTGAGCACGGCGCGCTTGCTGGCGAGCGCGGCGGCCTCCTGGACGAGGTCGTCGTACTCGCTGCGGGTCAGGAGGGTGTCGATGGCCGCGAGCAGCTTCGATCGGCTCACCGGCTTGGTGAGATAGAGGTCGAACCCCATGTCGATGATGTCGAAGTCGGGTTCGACCGCGGTGACCATCGCCACCCGGCAGTCGTACCCCTCCCCGCGGATGTGTTCCAAGACGTCGTCGCCGCTTCCGTCCGGCAGCCGGCGGTCGAGGAGGACCACGTCGACGGCGGCGTCGACCCGGTCGATCGCCTCGGCGGCGGTCTCGGTGACGTCGACGGCGTACCGCTCCTCTAAGAAGCCGGCGTACAGCGCCGCGATGTCGGGCTCGTCCTCGACGACGAGTATCGACGGGTCGCTCACCGTCGACCACCGTCGACAGTGACGAGGCACGCTTCACCGGGCATACACGAACGAGCGGCATGTCGAGAGATAAAACTGTCGCCGTGCGTTCGGCCGATGCGCTGAACCGTCTTTTATATACTCCGACCGCCAAAGGGGAGACGAATGTCAGAACTCGTCTCCACCGGGGTCGAGGGGCTCGACTCCATCCTCACCGGCGGCATCACCGAGCGGTCGACGGTCCTCGTCTCCGGGAACCCGGGCACCGGCAAGAGCATCTTCGGAATCCAGTACCTCCATCACGGCGTCTCAGAACACGACGAGCGCGGCGTCTACGTCTCCTTCGAGGAGGACGAGGCCGACATCCGCGGCGCGGCCGAGTCCGTCGGCTTCGAGGGGTTCGACGAGATGGTCGACGACGGCGACATCGTCATCTTGGACAAACGCGAGATGCTTCGGGAGACCGACTTCTCAACCGCGGTCGACCGCCTGCTCGACACCGTCGAGGACGGCGAGTTCGACCGGCTCGTCCTCGACTCGCTGTCGATGTTCCAGCTGTTCTTCGACGCCGAACAGGAGAAGCGGACGTACCTGCTGAAGTTCTCGGACATCCTCAAGGCCAACGGGCTCACCTCGCTGCTCATCAACGAGCAGGGCGCCGTCTTCCCCGACACCGAGGTCGGCTTGGAGAACTTCCTCACCGACGGGAACATCTACTTCATCCAGACGCCGACCGACTCCGGCGTCAACCGCTACGTCTGGGTGGCGAAGATGCGGAAACAGGACATCGACACCGACATCTTCCCGATGGAGATCGGCCAGGGCGGGATCACGGTCCACGAGCGCGCGGGCGGCTTCTCGATGATGGGCGGCTCCGACGACCAGCCGTCGTTCTGACTCGGTCGCCTTCCGCTTCGGTTCGGCGAGACCGCGCCGCGGTCAGTCCCCGGACGAGAGGTCGCGCCAGACGTCGTCGAGGCGGTTCTTCACCGCCGACCGCTCCTCGACCTCGATGGTGAGCCCGTCGCGGAAGTCGACCTCGACGCCGTCGACCTTCCGGCGGTACACCTTCACGCGCCGGTGTTCGTCGGAGAGCGGTCGGTCGTGTAGCTCGAGGAGGTCCGCTTCCTCTAACTCGTTGATCCGTCGGTAACACGTCGCGATCGGGACGTCCAACTGGTCGCTGAGGTCCTGCGCCGACTTCGCGTCGCCCGTCGCCGTCAGGATCTCCGTGTTGTATTTGTTACCGAGTACGGTGATCAGATCGTCCCCCACCATTCACGTTATCGAGATTGATTTCTTTGGTTTATAATGGTACCGGTGGTCGACTCGATTGCCGAATGTCTCTATTCGACGTGCGGGAGGGGACCGCGACCGGTTCGGCGCTCCGCCCCGCGGAACCGTGTTATCGCCGCTGATACCCGCCACCGTGGGTTTATTATCCGCGTTCCAGCAGGGCGTGTATGGAACTCATCGAGGGGTTGTACCTGATGACGACCACCGTGTTGGCCGGCGCGAGCGTGACGCTCGTCGCGTTCGCGGTCGCGGCGTACCGCTCGTCCGGCCGCACGGCGATGGCGTACCTGGCGGTCGGTTTCGGGCTCGTCGTCGTCGCGGCGGTCGGCACGCCCGCGGCCGCCTTCCGGACGGGATTCGGCAACGCGGAGGCGCTACTCCTCGTCAACACCGGGTTGATCGCGGCGTCGATGGCGCTCGTCGCGGGGAGCCTCGCGGTCTACGAACCGGGGACGCAGGAGTTCGTGATACCCGAGTCGGAGCTGTCACGACTGCGCGACCGCTGAGCTGGACGCGACCCGGCCAGTCCGGACCGGGACGACTTCGCCATCCCCGCGTGGATGTCGAACCGATCCCGAACTTATTCGTCCGCGAACGAGCCGATAACGCCCCTCCCCGACGGCCTTTTGATTTCCCGCCACGTAGCGATCCTGATGACGGATCGCCGCCGGAACGAGTGCGTGGACGCGGGCGTGCGGGCGGCTCCGCGACCGGACCGACCCGCCGACCCACCTCGGTGTTCGGGGCCACCGCGATGACGACCGCCGACGCCCACGCCGACCGCTCAACGGTCGCTCGGCTCTCGGATCTCATCGCGCGCGCCGGCGTCGGTGCTGGAGTCACGATGCTCGTGAGCGTCCTGCCGGTCGTCGGCCTGATCGCGCCCGCGGTCGGCGCCGGCGTGGCGAGCTGGACCGACGAGTCCGAGACGCCTCGCGGCCCGCGGATCGGCGCCGCGACGGGCGCGCTGGTCGCGCTGCTGTCGCTGCCGCTGACGTTCTTCGCGGTCTGGATCGCCGCCGCGGTGTCGCCGGCGGCGACGGTTGGCGTCCTCGCGCTCACGCTGTTCGGCGCGGCGTACGTCGTCGGCAGCGGCGCGCTCGGCGGGTACCTCGCGGATCGGATCGCGGCGGAGCGCGACGCGTCTCGTTCGGGCGCCGATCGCGTGGAACCGACGACCCCGGTCGAGCGGCTCAAACACCGCTACGTCGAGGGCGAACTCACCGACGCGGAGTTCGAGCGACGTCTCGACCGACTGCTGGCCGCCGACCGCGAGCGGGACCGCTCCGAAGTGCGGTCACAGTCTGAACCGGCGAACTCGAAGACGCGCGAACGCGAACGCTGACGAGCCTCCAAACTCCTGACGCGGACGCGTGGCCTGACCCGCGAGACGCTCTCCCTACCGATTTGATCGGTGATTCGCCCCGTCACCGACTGTCCGACATCGAAACGCGCTATTCGCCCGTTCGTTGTTCCCAGCAGATCCAAATATGATACCGACGCAGAGATTTCGTTAATATATTCTGTAACCAAATCTATACAAATAACACCAAAATCGCAAGAAGACAGATGTTTATCAGCCTAGATAACCGGAGACGTAATCTTAAGTAGGAATTCCCCATCGCTACCGATAACGCCCGCCGGGCAGGCCGGGGGCCGACGCAACACACAATGTTCGAAACCATACTGGACGAGGAAGAGCGCGGGCAAGTGGGGATCGGGACCCTCATCGTGTTCATCGCGATGGTGCTGGTGGCGGCGATTGCCGCCGGCGTCCTGATCAACACGGCCGGCTTCCTCCAGACGCAGGCGGAAGCAACGGGCGAAGAGAGTACGGCGCAAGTGAGCGACCGGATTCAAGTTGTGAGTCAGTCCGGCTCTGTTAACACAACTGCGAATCCGAATACAGTCGATGCGTTACAGTTCGTCGTTGCACAGGCCCCCGGGGCCGGCAATATCGATCTGACCGAAGTGTCGGTTGAACTCGTTGGCACTGATGGTCAGGAGACGTTCACTATCTCGGATAATGAGACAACGAACATTCGTGGACTCAGTAACAATGTGTTAACTGATTCCAGCGATCGCGCAGAAGTCGCCTTCGCTCTTGACGGCAACGCTCCCGCAAGCTACACAGCGCTTGAAGGCGGCGATCAGTTGTCCGTTACCTTCACCACCGCGTCCGGGGCTACCACGACAACCGAGATTCGTATCCCCACGACGCTAACCGACGAACAGAGCTCGGTGAGGCTGTAACCATGTTCGAATTCATTAACAATAACGACGATCGTGGTCAGGTTGGTATCGGGACGCTCATTGTGTTCATCGCAATGGTGCTGGTGGCGGCGATTGCTGCTGGCGTCCTGATCAACACAGCGGGCTTCCTCCAGTCACAGGCAGAAGCAACTGGTGAAGAGAGTACCGACCTTGTGTCGGAGCGGATCGACGTGACGACGAAGGTTGGTATCGTCGGCAGTACCTCTGATGGGACACTCGATGAGATTCGTATCGGCGTCGCAGGTGCTCCTGGGGCCGACCAGATCGACCTGAGCGAAACAACAATCCAAGCGGTTGGACCCAACGGTCAAGAAAGTCTAGTCTTCGTGGATAATTCAGGAAACGCCACGTCTAATCTTGCGTCAGGAGAATTTGCGGTAAAAGATGCAAACGGGGACTTCGTTAGCAACCCGATTCTCAATGAGGACAACCAATACACGATCGTTCTAAATCCGGTCGTCTCACCGTTCGGTGATGGAACCACTGCGGGCGCGTTCGGCGAGAGTGACACCTCATCGCTCGAGATCGTCTCGCCAGCCTCCGCAACAACTTCGGTTGAACTCGTTTCGCCGGACCTCTACAAGGAGACCGGCCAAGCAGTCCGACTCTAACGAACTTCGAACCGACGTTCGACGACCTGCGGCGGCTCGGCCGCCCGCAACACCTATTTTTCGGCGTGCGCTACCACGACCCATGAGTGACGACGACGCGGTCCCGGCCGACCCGGACGAGCTCGACTTCACCGACGACGAGGACGTCGTCGAGATCGGGGAGGGCCGCTACGTCGTCGGGACGAACGGCCGCCCCAACGTCGGCCGCTCCCGGGGACAGCGCCGCGCGCCGCCCGAAGACGACTCCGGCTTCACCGCGGCCGACCCGACGAATCCGTCGGAGCGGCGCCCCGCCGGCGACGACCCGCGGGCGAGCGCGGCCGGGCCCGGCGTCGGCGAGCGCGGCCAACAGGGCGGCGGGCAGTCCGGCGGCGGGCAGCCTGGTGGTGGGCAACCCGGCGGTGGACAGCAGTCCGGCGGGCAAGCTCCCGGCGGCGGACAGCCCCCGCCGAACGCCGCCCGAGAGCAGCGCCGGAACCGGTCCGCGTCTGGCGGCAACGCGGTCGACCGGCAGTCGGTGAGCCGGTGGCTGGCGACCTCCTTCGACGGCGACGGGTTCGACTACGGTATCGACGCGACGCTCCACGCGAAGGGCGACACCACCCGCCAGCGGATGGTGTCGAACGACGTGACGGCGACGTTCGACACGCTCGTCACGTGGTTCGCGTCGAACGCCGGCCCGAACTCGCCGACGCCGGAGGCGATCGGGCTGCTGCTCGCGGCCTCCGAGACCACCGTCGACATCCCCCCGGTGATGATAAAGCGGTTCGCGGCAAGTCAGGGGCTCTCCGCGAGCGACAGCATCGGCGACCTAGTGCGCGCCGCCGAGGACGCGGGCGGGTTCCGGATCGAGTGATCGTCGTCGAAGTGCTATCGCCGTCGAAAGACGATAAGACGCCTTCTACTCACCTTACAGCAGCACGAACAGCGCGATACCGATAAGCGCGAACACCGCGTACAGCCCCGCCATCACCTCGCGTTTCAGCGGGCTGCCGAGCGGCTCCGCGGTGAGCCGTCGAATCGGCGGCAGAACCGCTATTCCGCCGAGGATCAACGGCCACGATTCCGGCGCCGGGACCCGCGTGAGCGCGACGACGACCGTTCCGTATCCGAGGGCGTACGACCCCCGCCGCCAGAGCTGTTCGCGGTCGGTCAGGTCCGCCTTCGACGGGAACGCGTCGCCGCTCCCCGAGTCGCCGCCGTCGGATCCGCCACCGCCGCCACTCCCCGCGACTTGCTCCGCCTGCCGCTGGACGTACTCGTCGAGCTCCTCGGCCGCGTCCTCCGTCTGCGGGGCGCCGCACTGGGCGCAGTACCGCGCCTCGTCGTCGACCGGAGCGTCACAGCGGGGACACGATGGCATCTTGGCGTGGATCGGGCGCCGCCCGGGCTTAATTCTTCGGACCGAGGACTCCGCCCACGTCGGGCGATTTCCTCGTTCTCCCGCCGTTTCTCGTCGTCTCGTTACTCGCCTTGATAATCGGGTGGGTACGCTTTAGTCGGTGACCCGCGGAGGCGTAGCTAACCGACTCGGGCCGCTCGCCGGCCCGCTCGCTTGACCACGCCCCCATGACGATGGACCACGACGACGCGACCGACGCGCGCCCGACGGACCCGACGGCCGCCCACGGCGACCGGTCGGTCGACTCCGGGAAGAGCCGACGAGTCCGATCGCTCGGAACCGATCTGTCGGGGTTCCAGGCGAGCAGTATCGCCCTCGTCGTCCTCGTCGCGCTCGGCGGCGTCGTCGCGACCCCGGTCGCGGCCGGCCTCACGGCCGGTTCGTCGGCGTCGTCCGTCGCCGCCGGACCGACGGCGTCCGTCGCGGTCGAGGCCGCCGGGCCGACCGGTCCGGCGGACCGTCCGGAGATCGACGGTGGGTTTTCTCGACCGACGTACACCGGCGTCGCGGGCGACCCGATCGAGGTCAGCTTCACCGCCGAAAACCCGGACGGCCCGACGTACCTGCTGATCGGCGGGAACCGGCTCACCGACACGGGGGAGCCGGTCGGCTTCGTCGACGTGGTCAAGGTCTCTGGCACGAGCGACATCACGATCAACACGCGGACGCTCGGCACCGACGCGAGCAACGTCGAGAGCTGCGGGCTGGAGGCCACGTCGTGTGACCTGACGTTCGTCGACGAGAACGGCGACACGGTCGCCGAGAACCTCAGCGCGCTTCCGACCGCGACCGGGGCGGGCGGGCTCGCTCGCCCCCTCGTCCCGCAGCGCTATCGGCTCGCGATCACCAACGGGACGTTCGTCGTGGAGGACTCCGGCGTGGTGACGCCGACCGCGAGCGCGGACCAGGCGGACCTCGTGTTGCAGAAGCCGCGGTTCCGCGAGGACGTCGAGGTGTTCACCACCGCCGACCGGGACGCGCTCGGCGAGGACGTCGACGCCGAGTCGCTCGACGCGCTCCGGGAGAACGGGCTCGACCGTTCTGTCGTGACAAAGGGGAACAGGATCGTCCTCGGCTTCGAGTCGACGGGCATCTGGGGCGCGCTGTCGCACTTCGCCGCGGAGCGCGGCGCGGGCCCGATCGAAGCCGGCGAGGCGGTCGACCACCGGGTGCTGACCGACCTCTTGAAGAGGGAATCGGGCGTGTCGCTCCGGGTCCGACAGACGAACCCGGGGATGAACGAACCGCCCGCGAGGCTCGACCTCTCGCGCGCCGATCCGGAGGACGTTACGCTCATCCCGGCGGCCGCGACCGAGCTGGAGACCCCCGACGCGCCCGGCCGCTTCTACCTCGTCATCGACACGAGCGGCGGGGACCACTTCACCGAGGAGCCCGAACCGGGCGACGAGTTCGCCGTCGAGTTCGCGCTGGAGGGGACGGAGGGCGACCGGTACGCGTTCGCGGACGGCGCGGAGCCGCCGGCGGCGTTCGGGTCGGCGTCCGGACCGAGTGACGCCGCCCAGTTCCCCTACTGGGAGACGGGCGACAGCACGGTGCGCGCCGAGGCGACGTTCACCGTCCGCGAGCGGTTCCTCCGATACGACCACGTCACCGACGACGGGGAGATCCTCGTCGAGGCGGCGAACGGACGCATCACGGGGACGACCTCGCTGCTGCCGCGGCGGGAGATGACCGCGACGTTCGTGAACGACGCCGGCGACGCTCCGTTCCGCACGGAGTCCCCGCTGGAGATCGCGGACGGGAACTTCACGATCGGCGTCGACCTCGAGGAGATTTCACCCGGAACGCGCCTGAACTACGAGCTGTACGAGGGGTCCACGCTCCGCGACAGCCGGACGGTCGTCGTCGTCGGCGACGCCGACAACCCGGACGAGCTGGTGATCGACGACGCCCCCGAGAACGTCACGGTCACCGAGGGCGGGAACCTCTCCGCGCTCCGGGCCACCGCCCGCAACGCGGGCGGACTCACGGGGGAAGGGCAGCTCACCCTCACCGTCGACAACGGCAGCGCGGTGGGGTCGTGGGGAGTCCGGCTCGAACCGGGCAAGTCCCGAACATACGCGTTCGGCTCCGTGACGGTCGACCTCGACCCGGGAACCTACCCGTTCACGCTTCGACTCGACGGCGACTCTCACGGCGGGACGCTCGTGGTCGAACAAGACCCGGCGACGACGACGATCGACGACGAGGGCGACGGGAGTACCGAAAACGGCACCGACACCGGCGACGGCGGCGCGGACGACGGCACCGACGTCGACGGGAGCAGCGACGACGGCGACTCGGAACCGAACTCGACCGCCCCGAACGGGTCGGACTCCGGCGCCGACTCGAACGACACCGAAACCGACGGCGACGAGGGTCCCGGCGCGACGAGCGATGGCGACGCGCCCGCCGATCAGGAGACGGACTCCGTCGGTATGCTCCCGCTGCCGTTCGGGACCCGCGAGGCGTTCGGCGGGACCGTCCTCGTCGGCGCGATCCACGTCCTCGGCCACTGGGTGTGACCGCCGCTTCGAGTGTAGGGCCGTTCCCCGTCGTTCGGAGCTCCGTTCTCATCGCTGAGAACCGCGGGGGAGCGATTAAGTGATCGCTGAACCCCGCTTCAGACAACAATGGCTACGCGGGTACTCATCGCCGACGACTCGGAGTTCATGCGGAACCTCCTCCGGGAGATCCTCGAAGGCGAGTTCGAGATCGTCGGGGAGGCGGAGAACGGCGTGGAGGCGGTGAACATGTACGAGGAGCACGGGCCGGACCTCGTGATGATGGACATCGTGATGCCGATCCGCGACGGGATCGAGGCGACGACGGAGATCTTAGAGGAGCATCCCGACGCGACGGTGATCATGTGTACCAGCGTCGGGCAGGAGGAGAAGATGAAGGCGGCGATCAAGGCGGGCGCGGAGGGGTACATCACGAAGCCGTTCCAGAAGCCGAACGTGCTCGACGCCATCGGCTCGGCGGTATAATGCGGGTCGACGTCCGCGCGCTCGGCGCCTGTAACCGCCTCGCTGAGCGGGGGGCGAAACAGGCCGCCGGGGCGCTCTCGGACCTGACCGGGACCGACCTCGCGGTGGAGGTGACGGGCGCGAGCGTCGCCAGCGGCGAGGACCTCGCGGAAGCGTTCGCGGGCCGGGAGTCGATCGGCGTGAGCGTCGGGCTCCGCGGGGGGTTGGACGGCGAGGCGGTGCTCGCCTTCGACGCCGTGAACGTCGACGCCCTGCTCTCGCTGCTCCCCGGGGGGCAGTCGATGGAGCGGAGCGCGGTGACGGAGGTCGGCAACATCGCGCTCGGCGGCTTCCTCGACGGCTGGGCGAACTTCCTCGGGAAGGCGATCGACATGTCGCCGCCGCGGTACTTCGAGGCCGACGGCGCGGCGGTGCTGCCGGACGGCGCGCTCGCCGGCGACGGCGTGTTCCTCTTCGAGAGCCGGCTGGACGCGACGACGACCGACCTCGACTTCTCCATCTACATGCTGCCCGACTCGGGGCCGTTCCGCGATCTCATCGTCGGGAAGACGGCTCCCGCGGCGGCGGCCGGCGGCGAGGCGAACGGCGGCACGACGAGCACCGCGGTGCCGTACGAGTCGCTGTCGACGTTCTCGTCGCTGGCGAAGCGGGGGTCGTCGAACGCCGCCGACAACATCGCGATGATGACCGGGCTCGAGACGAGCGTCGACGTGAGTCGGCTCCGGTTCGTCCCGCTCGCGGACGTGCCCGCGGAGGTCGGGACCGAACCGCACGCGGGCACGGTGTTCGAGCTTCAGGGAGAGCCGAGCGGCTACCTCGCGATCCTCTTCGAGGAGTCTTCTGCGGCCGCGATCGCGGACGCGATGCTCCCCATGGACCCGGACGAACCGCTGGGCGACATGGCCGAGAACGCGCTCTGCGAGCTCGGCAACGTGATGACGAGCGGGTTCATCGACGGGTGGGCGAACGTGCTGGGCACGTCGATCACTCACTCGCCGCCGGAGTTCGTCCACGACATCGGCGCGTCGACGATCAGCCCGCTCGTCGCGAAGCTGAGCGAGCGGCAGGACTACGGGTTCGTGATCGACACGGCGATCGAGACGGAGGGGATCCAGGCGCGGTGCGACGTGTACGCGCTCCCCGACGAGCGCGAACTGGCTCGGGCGCTCGATCGGCTCTCCGACCCGTGACCCGCTCGCTCTCCGACGATCGGCCGGACGAGCCGGCGGACCGAACGGAGAGCGACGGGGACGCCGTCGCTGACGCGGACCCCGCGGCGGTCACCGGCGGCGCGGTCCCCGACGACCCCGGCCGGATCAAGGTCGGCGTGGGCGAACTGGCGGTCACGAGCGACGACGCCGTCCTGACCACCAGCGGGCTGGGCTCCTGCGTCGCGGTCGCGCTCGTCGACGAGCCAGCGGGCGTCCGCGGGCTCCTCCACGCCATGCTGCCTGCGGGCGAAGAGAAACCGACCGCCGCCGCGCGCCCCGCGAAGTACGTCGACACCGGGGTCGACTCGCTGATCGCGGCGCTCGACGACGCCGGCGCCGACCCCCGCCGCCTGGAGGCGCGGGTCGCCGGCGGCGCCGAGATGCTCGATCTCACGGACGCGGTCGGCCCGCGGAACGTCGAGCGGGTGGGCGAGGTGCTCGACGCGGCGGGCGTCCCTGTCGTCGCCAGCGACGTCGGCGACGCCGTCGGACGGACGGTCCGATTCGGTCCGGACGGCCGGCTCGTCGTCCGGGCGGCGGACGGCTTCGAACGAGCGATCTGACCGTCGATCGGGACTGGTTTCGCCTCTGGTCGCTTCCGGATTTATCCGTTCTCACCCCACTCAATCGACGATACTCGTGTCTCAGCGTGCTTTCTCACGGCTGATATTTTGAGGGGTGAATTGAAGTGGGTTCTGCGGGTGGTACACGGTAATGGGCCTCGAACTACCGGTGTGGGGAGCCTCAACCGCCGTCTGGGCAGTCGCCACGCTGGGGCTCGTCGGTGCGAGCGTCCTCGACAGGTTCCTCGACGACGACGGATCCGACGACGACGGTTCCGGAGGTATGGACGGCGACGACGATCCCTTCGGCGGCGACATGGGCGGCGGCGACATGGGCGGCGGCGACATGGGCGGCGGAGGGATGGGCGGCGGCATGGGCGGTGGCGGCGGTGGCGGCGGCGACGGCTTCGACGACTTCGACGGCATGGACGAGTGGGACGACGAGTTCGACGACGGCGGGGGCGGTGGTGGCGGGGGTGCCGCCACCGACGAGCTCGAGAACCGGCTCGACGAGCTCGAGAACGAGGTCGCGTCGCTGTCCTCGACCGTCTCGACGGTTCGCTCGGAGAACGAGGAGATCTCGAACGCTGTCGACGACATCGAGGAGGACGTCCGCAACCTGCTCGACATCTACGAGATGGTCACCCGCGGGATCAACCCGTTCGTCGACGACGGCGGCGGCTTCGACAACGTCGCCGGCGGCGGCGAGGGCTCGTTCGGCATCTTCGACGACGAAGACGGCGGCGAGGAGGAGGACCTCGACGAGGACGTCGCGAACGCGGACGCGGACGGGTTCTTCGACGACGACCTCCTCGACGAGGAAGCGGACGACGACGAGTTCGACGACCTCGACGACGGCGACGATACCGGTGAAGACGGGTTCGACGACCTCGACGGCGACGACGAATTCGACGACCTCGACGAGGAGTTCGAGGAACCGGACGACGACAGCACGGACGACGCCGCGTCCGAGACCGAAACGGCGGCCGACGGAGACGACATGAACGACGATGGAAAGAGTTTCAGCGAACTGAAAGAAGAGTACGACTCCGGGGAGGCCGACTGGGCCGAGGAGGGCGACGACGGGGACGACGACCCGTTCGAGGACGGGAACGACTCGTTCGACGACCCCGGCGACGAAACCGACTCGTTCGAGGACGGGGACGACTCGTTCGACGACCCCGGCGACGGGTTCGACGGCGACGGCCTCGGTGGCGGTGCCGAGGGCGACGGCTTCGACGAGTTCGACGAACCGGCGGATCCCGAGCCTGCGGGCGGCGCGTCCGACCCCGAGCCGGCGGCGGGCCGTGCCGACCCCGACCCCGAACCGGACCGCCGGCCCGGCGGCGACCCCGCCGAGGCCTCCGGCGGCTTCGAGTACGTCGGCGAGGACGACCTCTCGGGGAGCGGCGGTCGCGGCAAGCCGTACCTCACCGAACTCCCCGGCGACTACGTCGGCGACCTCCTCGTGATGGAGTGGCTGGAGTTCCTCGTCTCCGAGAGCGACGTCACCGACGCGGTGCGCGCCATCAACTACTACGAGCGGATCGAGTGGATCGGCCCCGACGCCGCGGCGCGGCTCCGGGACTTCCTCTCCGGGTTCGGCACGATCGACCGCAACCTCGTCGACCGGCCGGGGACCGACCGGCTCGCCCGCGAACACCACACCCGCAGCCTCCGGTACGTGACCCAGCTCAACGGCACCAGCAGCCACACGGTCCTCTTGGACCGCTGGGACGACCTCGCCGGCGGGTCGCTCGTCGGCGGCGGGCCCGTCGGCGGTCGCCGCGGCGACCGGCGCGGCGGGCGAACCGACTCCGGCCGCAACGGACGCGGCGGCCGGAACGGTCGAAACGGCCGCGCTCCGCGGGACGACCGCTCGGCGGCCGAGCGAAACGGCCGCGACGCGTCCGGCCGCCGAGACGCGCCCGACGAGGGCGAGCGACGCGAGAACGGCGCGGGCCGCGAGGCGGACGCGGACAGTCGCGACGGGCACCGCGACGACCGACGCGACGGGCACCGCGACGACCGGCGTGACCGGAACGGTTCGACCCGACCGATGAACGATCCGAATCCCCGTTCCGACCGCGCCGATCCGGCCGACGGAGGGTGGGGAGATGGGCGTTAGCGTCTCCGCGTCCACGGCCATCATCGTCGCGGGGCTGTTCTTCGCGTTCACGACGTTCTACCCCGTGGCGGCCAACGGGTTCGACCGCGTCTCCGACGCCCAACACGGGGTCAACGAGCGCGCGCTCGAGCGGCAGAACACCGACTTCGCGGTGACGAACGCGACCTTCGACGCCGGCACCGACACCCTCACCGTCAACGCCACCAACGAGGGGTCGATCGGACTCGTCGCCGGCGACGCGACGCTGGTCGTCGGCAACGAGTACGTGGACGTGGGCGGGCCGAACGCCTCCACGACCGTCGACGGCAACGCCGACACCGACCTCTGGCTCGGCGGCGAGAGGCTCACGGTGCGAGTCGCACAGGGGAACACGACGACGGCGATCGGGAACGGCACGCGCGTCGTCCTCGTCGTCGAGTCCGGCGTCCGCGACGCCGCGACCGTGACGGAGGTGGGCGCGTAGATGGCCAGCGTCCCCGTCTCTCACCTCATCCTGTTCATCGCGAGCCTGGTGATCGCCGCGGGCGTCGTCGGCACGATCACGACCGGCGTCGACCGGGTGAGCGCGGCGGTTGAGGACGCCGGCCTCGACGCGACCGAACAGCTCCGGACCGACGTGACGATCATCTCGGACCCCAGCGCGGGGGTGTACAACGCGAGCGGCGACCAGAACGTCACGCTGTTGATAAAGAACACCGGCACCTATCGGTTGGCGCCCGACGGCTCCGACCTCGACGTCGTCTTCGACGGTGCCTACGTCCGACCGGACGCGCTCTCCGGGACGCTGGTCTCCGCCGACGGCGCGAACGCGTGGAGCCGCGGCGACGTGCTCCGACTCACGATCGACGTGAGCGCGATCGAGGGTCGGGACGGCGGACTCGTCGACGGCGACCACCGCGTGTTCCTCTCCGTGAACGGCGACGAGGAGCTGTTCCAGTTCCGCGTGGAGGGAGGTAACTGAGATGCCACACGACAATCTCCTCTCTTTAGGCCTCGGCGAGCGCGACCGGCTCAACAAGGAACTGGGCGGCGGCATCCCGCGCGGGAGCATCGTCCTCATGGAGGGCGACTACGGGGCCGGGAAAAGCGCCATCTCCCAGCGGTTCGCCTACGGACTCGTCCAGGAGGGCGCGTCGGTGACGATGATGTCGACGGAGCTCACCGTCCGCGGGTTCATCGACCAGATGCACTCGCTGGAGTACGACATGGTAAAGCCGCTCTTACAGGAGGAGCTCCTCTTTCTCCACGCCGACTTCGACTCCGGCGGGGCGTTCTCCGACGGCGACGGCGAGCGCAAGGAGCTGCTCAAGCGGCTGATGGAAGCCGAGGCGATGTGGAACTCCGACGTCGTCTTCCTCGACACGTTCGACGCCATCTTCCGGAACGACCCCACGTTCGAGGCCTTGGTGCGGAAGAACGAGGAGCGACAGGCCGCCCTGGAGATCATCTCCTTCTTCCGCGAGATCATCTCGCAGGGGAAGGTGGTGGTGCTCACCGTCGACCCCTCGGCGGTCGACGACGACGCGATCGGCCCGTTTCGGTCCATCGCGGACGTGTTCCTCCAGCTGGAGATGATCGAGGTCGGCAACGACATCCGCCGGCAGATCAACGTCAAGCGGTTCGCGGGCATGGGCGAACAGGTCGGCGACACGATCGGGTTCTCGGTTCGCTCGGGAACCGGCATCGTCATCGAGAGCCGCAGCGTCGCCTAACACCATGACCCGTAGACGCACAGCCGGTCCGCCCGCCCGGGCCGAGACGACCGCGACGACTCAGCGTGGGACATGACCGAACACGGCACCGCCAAACCGTCCGAGGAGCTCCGGAAGGCCGCCATGCGGCGACCTCACCTCCGGGAGCACCTCCGGGAGTTCAAACAGATCACGGGGGAGTTCCCGCAGTTCATCGAGGAGCCGAAAGACGAGTACGAGTCCGACCGCCCGAACGTCATCTACCCGGTCGGCGGCCCAATCTACAGCCACATCTACGGCGACCTCGGCCAGGACACGAAGTACTACGCCATCGAGCCGGAGGTCTCCGGCCCGCAGGCGGAGATCCTCAACGAGGTGAAGAACCGACTGCTCACGGCCAGCGGCCAGCACACCGCCCCCGACAACGAGGCCGAGTACGACGACCTCATCGAGGAGCTGTTAGAGGAGGTGACCCACGTCGACGACACCGCCTCGGGCTGGCGCCGCGGGCTCTCGAAGATCCGCAACTTCGGGAAGCTGTCGATCACCGAGGAGACCTACGAGAACATCCGCTACCGGCTCAACCGCGACATCGTCGGGCTCGGCCCGCTCGAACCGGTGATGCGCGACCCGGCCAACGAGGACATCCACGTCATCGGCCCCAAGGAGTGTCACGTCGACCACGGCACCTACGGGATGTTGGAGACGACCGTCGACTTCGGCACGCCCCAGGAGTTCGACAGCTGGCTTCGCAACATGGGCGAGCGGATCGGCGACCCGCTCTCCGACTCCGACCCCATCGTCGACTCCACGCTGCCGGACGGGTCGCGTATCAACATCATCTACTCCGACGACGTGTCGCTGAAGGGCTCCTCGCTCACGATCCGACAGGGGGACGAGGTGCCGCTGTCGATCAACCAGATCACCAACTGGGGGACGCTCTCGCCGCAGTTGGCGGCGTACCTCTGGCTCTGTCTGGAGAACGAACAGACCGTGTTCGTCGTCGGGGAGACGGCGTCCGGGAAGACGACGACGCTGAACGCCATCCTCTCGTACATCCCGGACGACTCGAAGATATACACCGCGGAGGACACCGCCGAGGTCATCCCGCCGCACAGCACCTGGCAGCAGCTGTTGACTCGCGAGGGGGGCGGCGAGGGGTCCTCCGACGTCGACATGTTCGACCTGGTCGCCGCCGCGCTGCGGTCGCGCCCCGACTACATCATCGTGGGCGAGGTCCGCGGCGCCGAGGGGCGGATGGCGTTCCAGGCCGCTCAGACCGGCCACCCGGTCATGCTGACGTTCCACGCGTCCGACATCGTCTCGATGATCCAGCGGTTCACCTCCGAGCCGATCAACGTCCCGGAGACGTTCATGGACAACGCCGACGTGGCGCTGTTCCAGAACCGGGTGAAACAGGGCGATCAGGTCTTGCGCCGCGTGACGAGCGTTCAGGAGATCGAGGGGTACTCGAAGGAGATGGAGGGGGTCGTCACCCGCGAGGTGTTCAGCTGGGACCCCGTCGAAGACGAGATCGTCTTCCAGGGAATGAACAACTCCTACGTGCTCGAAGAGCAGATCGCGACGCTGTTGGGCTACGCCGACACCCGCGACATCTACGACGACCTCGAGTTCCGCGCGGAGCTCATCGAGCGGATGATCCAAGAGGGCATCTTGGGCTATCACGAGGTGAACGACGCGATCAACGCCTTCCAGCGCGACGGCGTCGAGGGGCTCCCCTTCGACATGCACCGGAACACGAGGTAGCGACGATGGAGGTACGATACTGATGGCCGTAAAGGAGATGGGCGACGGGTTCGCGACGGCGCTCAAACTCACCTCCGAGGTGATGGAGTCGTACGACCAGCTCGACATCTCCAAGCGGAAGTACGTCGGGCTGGTGTTGCTGCCGGCCGTCCTCGTCTTCCTCGCGAGCGTCGTCGGGCTGATCGCGCTCCCTCTCCCGATCGCCGCTCGCGTCCCGATCCCGATGTTCGGCGGGCTCGTGCTGTTCGCGGCGGTCATCTACCCGAAGATCTACCTCTCCGGGCTGGAGACGAAGATCGACAACCAGCTACATCTCGTGATGACGCACATGACGGTGTTGTCGACGACGAACATCGACCGGATGGAGGTGTTCCGGACCCTGGCGAAAGAGGAGGAGTACGGCGTCGCCGCCGAGGAGATCGGCCGCGTCGTCCACCTCGTCGACACGTGGAACCAGAGCCTCGACGACGCGTGTCGCCGCCGTGCACAGGAGGTTCCCTCCGACGCGATGGCCGACTTCTTCGACCGGCTCGGCTACACGATGGGCGCGGGGCAGTCGTTAGAGGAGTTCCTCGTCTCCGAGCAGGACGTCATGCTGGCGCAGTACGAGACCCGATACGAGTCCGCGCTCTCGAACCTGGAGGTGATGAAGGACCTGTACATGTCGATGATCCTCTCGATGACGTTCGCGCTGGTGTTCGCCGTCGTCCTCCCGATCCTCACCGGCAACAACCCGACCGCGACGGTGGCGGCCGTCATCGTGCTGTTCGTGTTCGTTCAGCTCGGCTTCTACGCGATGATCCGCGCGACCTCGCCGTACGACCCGATCTGGTACCACCCGGACGAGCGGTCCCCCGGCGACCTGAAGCTGTGGGGGTCGCTGATCGCCGGCGGCGGGCTCTCGCTCCTGCTCATCGGGATCACGGCCGCCGGGATGTTCGGATACGGTCCCGGCCTCCCCGGCCTCCTCTTCTTCCTCGACGACGTCCGGCTACCGCTGTACCTCGCGGTCCCCATCTCGCCGCTCATCATTACCGGGGTGATACTCCGGAGCGAGGAGCAGGCGATCACGGCCCGCGACGGCGAGTTCCCCTCCTTCGTCCGCGCGCTGGGCGCGACCGAGAGCGCGAAGCAGTCGACGACCACCGACGTGCTGACGACGCTGCGCGACAAGAACTTCGGCGAGCTCTCCGAGTCGATAGAGCGGCTCTACCGCCGACTCAACATGCGGATCAGCACTGAGGGCGCGTGGCGAGCGTTCTCGCGTGACACGCGCTCGTACCTCATCCAGAAGTTCTCCGAGATGTACCTCGTCGGCCGGCGGATGGGCGGGGACCCGAAGATGCTCGGCGAGCTGATCTCGAAGAACATGAACGCCGTCAACCAGCTGCGCGAGCAGCGGCGGCAGGCGGCGATGACGTTCATCGGCCTCCTGTACGGGATCACCGCGGCCGCGACGTTCGCCTTCTTCATCGGGCTCGAGATCGTCGCCATCCTAGCGGACCTGACCGCCGATTTCGGGCTCGACCAGATGGACATCGGCCAGATCGTCTATCCCGGCGCCTACGACATCCCGCTCATCGAGTACCTCCTCCTGACGGTCGTGTTATTCAACGCGGCGCTCTCCTCGCAGATGATCCGCCGGATCGACGGCGGCAACCCCGTGAACGGCTACATCCACTTCGTCCTCCTGACGTGGCTCGGCGCGGGCACCGCCATCGCCACGCGGACGCTCGTCAACGCGATCCTGTCGATCTGACGGGGCGTCTCTCCTCTCCGGCCCCGCGTCACTCCTCGAACAGCGCCGGCTCGGCGACCGACTCGTCGGCCGCGTCGCGCCACGAGCGCGACGGCGTCCACCCGAACAGCCGCTCCGCCTTCTCGATCGCGTAGGCGCCGCGGTCGTCGCCCCCGGCGAGTCGGCCCTCGTCGATCGCGCAGTCGTCCGGGATCTCGTCGTAGGACTCCCGCAGGAGGTCGAGCAGCGGCCGACCGAGCGCGTTGTCGGCCGCGACGCAGTTGACCGCCTCGTGGGCCCCCGGCTCGACGGACGGGTCGTCGCCGAGGAGGTCCGAGAGCGCGACCGCGACGAGGTCCGCGACGTCGCGCACGTCGACGTACGACCAGAAGTTACCGGCGCCGGCGTCGAGATCGGAGACGTACTCGTCCGCGCGACAGGCGTACGCGCCGGGGTACTGGATCCACGACGGGCGGATCGAGACGGCCGGCACGTCGCGGCGGCGCGCCACGGCGCCCGCGGCCGCCTCCGCGGTCACCTTCGAGAGCCCGTACGGGTCCTCGGGTCGGAGCGGATGGGCCTCGGTGATCGGTAACTCGTCCGGGAACGGGGTCGGATCGGCGAAGAAGAAGCCGTAGGCGCCGTCGCTGGAGGCCTGGACGACCGGGGCGTCGGCCCGGCCGGCGGCGTCGAGGACGTGTTTCGCGGCGAGCGCGTTCGTCTCGAACACCCGTCCCTCGGGATGGGTGCCGGCGACGGGAATCGCCGCCCAGTGGACGACGGCATCGGGGTCGACGGCGGCGACGACGTCGAGCGCCTGGTCGCGCTCGGCGAGGTCGGCCGCGCGGAACGAGACGTTCGGCGCGGGGTCGACGTCGAGTCCGGGGTGATCGTAGTCGACGACGACGACCTCGTGGTCGCCCGCGAGGCGGTCGACGACCCAGCGCCCGGAGGCGCCGCGGCCGCCGGTGACGAGGACTGTCTCCATGCGTCGGGGTCGCCGTCCCCGGGCAAAAACGCACCGTTGCGGCGGCGAGCGCACCGGCCGCGGTCCGGGGGATTCGGGCGCGCACCGTCCGGGGCTCCGGCAGGCTTTAACGCGCCGAGCGGTAACTCTCGGGTATGGACTGGAAGACAGACTGGGGACTCCGCGGACGCATGGGGTTCACGATGTTCCTCCTCTTCGCCCTCTACGTCGTGTTCATCGGCGTCCTAATCCAAGTGTTCAACGTCGGGATCATCTTCACGCTCGCGATGTTCGGCGCGTTCTCGCTGGCGCAGTACTTCTTCAGCGACAAGCTGGCGCTGCGGAGCATGGGCGCCCGCGAGGTGAGCGCGGACGAGTACCCGGACCTCCACCGCCGGATCGAGCGCCTGAGCCAGCAGGCCGACCTCCCGAAGCCGACGGTCGCGGTCGCGGACACGCAGGTGCCGAACGCGTTCGCGACCGGCCGGAACAAGAAGAACGCGACGGTCGCGGTGACGACCGGGCTGCTCCGGGCGCTCGACGAGGACGAGCTCGACGGCGTGCTCGCCCACGAGCTCGCGCACGTCAAGAACCGCGACGTGATGGTGATGACCATCGCCTCGTTCCTCTCGACGATCGCCTTCTTCATCGTCCGGTGGGGCTGGCTGTTCAGCGGCGACAACCGGCAGGGCGCGCCCGTCATCGTGGCGATCGTCGCGTCGCTTCTGGTGTGGGTGATCTCGTTCCTGCTCATCCGGGCGCTCTCGCGGTACCGCGAGTACTCCGCCGACCGCGGCGCGGCGCTGATCACGGGCAAGCCCGGCGCGCTCGCCTCGGCGCTGATGACGATCGACGGCCGGATGGACAAGGTGCCCAAGGAGGACCTCCGCGAGGAGGCGGAGATGAACGCGTTCTTCATCATCCCGATCAAGGCCGGCTTCGTCGGCAAGATCGCCTCGACGCACCCGTCGACGGAGAACCGGATCGAGAAGCTCCGCGAGCTGGAAAAGGAGATGGAGACGGCCTAAGACGGATTTGTCTCGGAGTTTCTAGTGGTCATTTATAAGCCGTTGGGCGCGGACAGGTGACGAACATCGCCGAAGTCCCAGCCACTCGGCTGTACGATGGTGCGGTTTATAAACGACCGATCGACGCGAACACCGCCGAAGCCCCAGCCGCTCGGCTGTACGATGGTGCGGTTTATAAACGACCGATCGACGCGAACACCGCCGAAGCCCCAGCCGCTCGGCTGTACGATGGTGCGGTTTATAAACGACTGATCGACGCGAACACCGCCGAAGCCCCAGTCGCGAGGGCGGCGCACGCTCGCTGCGCTCCTCAGTCGTTCGCTTCACTCACTCCTTGCGGTGCTTACGTCGCCTGCGCCGCCCTCGCGACTGCCCCTTCGAGTCCCGCCCCGCTCCGCACAGCACCTCACACCTCCCCAGCCTCGCGGCTCCCTCCGCTTCGCTCCGGTCGCCGCGTCCCTCGCGCGTGCTGTCTCGCGGCCGCCGGTGGCGGCCGCTCGCAGGCACGCGCCACCGCAGTCATTTATAAACAATCACGTGGCAGTCGCGCCGCTGGTCGGTGTGAGCGGACTGAGGGGAGTAAGCCCCCTTCGGTTCGTCCCGACATTCGGCTGAGCGTCCGCGCCGCGGCCGGACTACCTTGTGGCGCGGACTTGCACCGGCGAGGATTCGCCGTTCCATCCGTTCCCGCCCGTCGGCCCTCCTCGGGTTAACTCCCTTCCCTTGCGGGTCGGTTCGCACGAATCACGGGTCGGGGCGGGGGGTGTCGTTGCTGTTCCAGAGCCAGCCGTCTCCGACTCCGGGCGTGTGCCCGGTCGCCTGTCCGGCCGGTGGGGGGACTTTCCTCATGCCGGAGGCACGGGAGTCGGGCTCCCTCTGTCCGGTTCCGGCTTCTTTCCGCCGGCGAATAAGCCGTTCGGTCGGCGGCCTTTCTGGCGAGACGCCGCGAACGAGGCGAGAACGGTGCCACAAGGGAAGCGTTCAAGTCGTCAGCAACGTAATGGACTCTCATGTCCGAGGCTCAGACCGTTCAGCTGTCGTACGACGACGGTGCACGAGCGGTCGAACTCGCGCGGGAGGCGGTCGAGTCGTTCGTTCGACACGGACAACGCGAACAACCCGGCAGTATGCGCGAGGCGTTCTACGCCCGCACCGGGGCGTTCGTCCGACTCGAATCCACTCGGGGCCGCGGTCGCCTCCGCGGCTGTGCCGGTGCGTGGGAGACCTCCGACCAACTCGGGCACGCCATCGTCGAGGCCGCCATCAAGGCGGCGTCCGACGACTCCTGCGGCTCCGAGGTGGAGCCGAAAGAGCTCGATAACCTCACCGTCTCGGTGTTCGTCGTCTCCAACTCCGTGCTCACGAACGACCCGCTCGCGGACCTCGAAATCGGCACCCACGGCGTCGCCGTCGACAGCGGCAACGCGCACGGCTGGCTCTACCCGACGGTCCCCGTCGAGAACGGCTGGTCCGGCGCCGAGTTCCTCTCGCGCGCCTGCCGCAAGGCGAAGCTCTCGCCCACCGCTTGGCAGGACGAGGAGACGATGGTGACGCTCATCGAGGGGCAGGTGTTCCGAGAGCGCGCCGACGGCGGCGCCGTCGAAGAACTGTAAGACCGCCGACTCGCCGGACGGGTTGCTTTCCTTCTCCGCCCTCCTCACCTGTTCGCGCCGTATCCCACCGCCTCCGCGTCCGCGAGCGCCCGCGTCGTCGCGGCCGACAGGTCGAAGGCGTTCTCGTCGACGACCTCGCCGTCGCGGATCACCGGCTCCATGAGCGACTCGGCGCCCTCGGGTCCCGAGCGGTCCGCGAGCCCGACGGCGTGGGCCCCGTCGGCGGTGCGGTAGGCGTCTTTCGCGCCCGAGAGCTTCCCGCGCTTGGCCGCCGGTTCGCCGTCGACGGCGACGATGTCGAGCGCGAAGTCGACCGGGTCCGCGTTGGAGACGTACCCGCCCACCCCGAACCCGTCGACCGCGTCGCGCAGGTCGCGGAGGTCGTCGGGGCCGAGCCCGCCGGAGACGTACACGTCGACGTCCTCGTGGCCCCGCGCGTCGAGTTCCCACTGTACCTCGCGGACGATGTGCCGGAAGTTTCCCCTCCGCGAGCCGGTCGTGTCGAGGCGGACGCCGTCGAGGTCGTCGCCGAGCGTCTCGACCGCTCGGAGCACCTCGTCGACCTCGTCTGAGTAGGTGTCGCACAGCGCGATCCGCGGCGCGTCCGCGGGGACGCCCTCGTCGTAGGCGCGCCAGGCGGCCTCCTGTGCGCCGCGCCCGAAGCAGATGGCGAGCGCGTGGGGCATCGTCCCGGACGCCTCCCGGCCGATCAGGTCGCCGGCGGCGACGTGCGAGAAGCCGTCGAACCCGCCGACCAGCGCGGAGCGCTCGACCGCCGCGGTCATCGCGGGGTGGACGTGGCGAGCGCCGAACGAGAGCACCGACGACTCCGGCGCGGCGACCCGGCAGTCGAGCGCCGCCGTCGCCATCCCAGACGCGTGCGAGACGAAGCCCAGGAGCGACGTCTCCAGCCGCGCGAACGCGAGGTACGGCCCCTCGATCCGCATCACCGGCCCGCCGTCGAACAGCCGACCCTCCGGGATCGCGTGAACGTCGACCTCGCGGCCGGCGAGCAGTTCGACGGCGTTGCCGAGACCGGCGAACAGCTCGAACTCCCCGTCCGGGAACTGGTCCGCGGTCACTTCTGCGACCACGCGTGGGTTCCGGCCCGCCGCCTCCAGCGCCGCCTCGGTCCGCTCGAAGTACGCGTCGGTCGCGCGCCCCTCCCGGACCGCGGCCGCGTCGACGATGTCGAACTCGCTCATACCCGGCGGTTCGACCGCCGGGACGAAAAGCCACCCGTGTCGCGGCGGGCCCGCCTCGCCCCCGCGGCGACCGCGCCGCAGCGAGCGTCGGGTTACGCCGCTCGCCGCGCGAACAGCCCCAGCGCGGCTGCGAGGGCGACCAGCGCCGCCGCGACCCCGAACCCGGGAGCGCTGGTACCGGTGCTGTCGCCCCCGTCTCCGTCCTCGCTGCCGTTCGCGCCGTCGGAACCGTTGGTGCCGTTTCCGCCGTCACCGGTACCGCTTCCGCCGTCGCCGGTACCGCTTCCGTCGCCGCTCTCGTCCGTCCCGTTCGCGTCGGGGAGCGCGAGGTCGGCGTTCGGACGGAGCTCGAGGACGCCCTCCGGCGAAGGCGCGTGGGTTATCGTCACGCTCGTCCCGTCGCGCTCGACGCCGTACGCGCCGGGGAAGTCGGCGCCGTCGCCGTCGTCGATGGTGTACACCGTCCCGTCGTCGTACTCGCGGTCGCCGTGCGCGGTCAGCATCCGGACGTAGGCGTCGCGGAACGCGGCGGCGTCCGCCTCGGTCTGCCACTCGGTCGCCCAGACGTAGCCGTCGCGGTCCCCGTTCCGGTAGGGGTACAGCTCGTCCCCGGCCCACCCGTCCGTCACGGGATGCGCGTAGTCGTAGTTCTGCCGGGTCCGGAGCTGCGCCTCCGCGTCGAGGTGGATCTGGACGTTCTGCCGGACGGTCGCGTCGGGCTCTAACACGGCGTACCGGTACTCCAGGCTCTGGTACCAGAACATCACGAACATCGACGCCTCGCCGGCCGTCTCCGCGCCGTCGACGCCCTGATCCGGGTAGGTCTCCCACCCGCCGGTCGCCGTATCCTCGAAGCTGACGTTGCGCTCCTCGTAGTCGGGGTTCCGATGGATGACCTCCGCCGTCGACTCCGGCGGGGCGTTCATCGTCTCGTTGACGGCCGCCCATCCCCCCGCTTCGACGAGGTCGCGGACGTAGAGCGCGCCGTCGCCGTACGGCTGGAGCACGGTCTGGAGGATGCCGAAGTTGAAGTCCGGAGCATCGCCGCCCCCGCCGCCGCCCGCGGGCGCCTCGACGCAGGTCCAGTTGTCCGCGCATCGGGCGGCGTACCGCTCCTCGACGTGGACCGCCTCCCCCTCGATGATCCCGTCGATCGCGAGGTCGCCGTCCTGGGTCGCGCCGACGTAGCGCGGAGCGGTCAGGTCGTGGTACTGGTCTTGCATCGCGTGGAGCAGTTCGTGCGCGAGCGTCGAGGGGCCGATGGCGGCGGACTCGCCGTCCGGAACGACGATGACGATCCGGTCTCGGGACGGCGAGTAGAAGCCGGAGACCGCGCCGCCGAACACCGAATCGATCTCGTCGTTGGCGTTCGTCTCGTCGCCGACGACGAACAGCGCCTCCCACACCTGGTCGTTCCAGCGCCGGAACGCCTCGGAGCTGTTCCCGCCGCTCGCGGTGTCGTTGGCGTACTCGCTCCGGGAGACCGTCTCGACCGGTACGTCCTCGCGGAAGGGGCGCTGACGGATGTGTTCGACGCGCGCCATCGTCAGGTCCGTCAGGGCCGCCAACTGCGTCTCGTTGAGTCCGTCGGTCTGCTCGAAGCTCAGCGACTCCTCGTAGTGGGTCCCGTTCCAGCACCCGACCAGATCGGTGCCGTCTCCGGGACCGCACTCCTCGGCGGACGCGGAGGGGACGGCGCCCGGCGCCGCGGGCCCGGTGTCGGCCGACGCGGAGGGAGCGATGTCGACGTTCGGCGCGGCCGCGGCGCCGGCGGTGAACGCGACGCACAGGACGGCGACCGCGGCGACGGCGGCGGCCGCGGTCGAGGGGGTGAGAACCCGTCGCATACGGATCGCATCGTGCGCCCCGGTAAGTAGTCTGTCGGTTCCTTCGGCGCCGTCGCCGGCGGATTTTTCGGGACGGGTCGCCGCCGCGGACGCGGACCGGGACGACGGTTTTTGAGGCGGGCGCTCCAACCGCCGATATGGCGTTCGATCCGACAGCAACCGCGGTGGTCGTCGTCGACATGCAGAACGGGTTCTGTCATCCCGACGGGAGCCTCTACGCCGAACCGAGCGAGGCGGCGGTCGGGCCCGTGACGGCGCTCGTCGACCGCGCCCGCGAGGCCGGCGCGAGCGTGGTCTACACCCGCGACGTCCACCCGCCGGACCAGTTCGACGGGGCCCACTACTACGACGAGTTCGACCGGTGGGGCGAACACGTCGTCGAGGGGTCGTGGGACGCCGAACTCGTGGCCGACCTCGACGTCCGCGACGCGGACCACGTCGTCGAGAAGCACACCTACGACGCCTTCTATCGGACGGAACTGGAGGGGTACCTCGACGCGCACGGGATCGACGACCTGCTGATCTGCGGCACGCTCGCGAACGTCTGCGTCCTCCACACCGCGGGCAGCGCCGGACTCCGAGACTACCGCCCGGTCGTCGTCGAGGACGCGCTCGGCTACATCACCGAGGACCACCGCGAGTACGCCGTCGACCACGCCGACTGGCTGTTCGGCGAGACGACGACCCGCGACGCGGTCTCCTTCGCGTCCGAGTAGCCGCGGTCGTCGTTCTCGCGTCCGCGGTCCCGAATCCCGCGACTGCGATTATCACGCGCGACAACCGGCGTGTAACCCTTTTTGTCGCTCGCCGGAATCGCCGGGTATGGACATCTCTCGACGAGGCGTACTCGGCGGCCTCGGCGCGGTCTGTGCGGTCGGCGCCGTCGGCTTCGCGGGCGCGACGCGGGTGACGGACGGCGACGCGATCGCGGGCGTCGGCGGCGACGGTCCGGGACCGGCGGGCGGATCGAGGGGCCGTACCTCGCGTTCGCGCGGCTGGAGACGTCGCTCCTGGGC
>NZ_SGTU01000109.1:0-1221 GCF_005435195.1 Halorubrum sp. SP3
AAGTCTGCTGGTTCGCCGTCGAGACCTTTCTGCGTGAGCTGGAACTCGACGTTGTCCTCAACGCGCTCGCGCATCTCGGTGACGACGTCTTCGAGATGTTCACGCTCTTCCTTGTCCAGTTGGGCCTTCCGCTGGGAGAGAGAATCGC
Source organism: Halorubrum sp. SP3 (assembly GCF_005435195.1). Classification (NCBI taxonomy): domain Archaea; kingdom Methanobacteriati; phylum Methanobacteriota; class Halobacteria; order Halobacteriales; family Haloferacaceae; genus Halorubrum; species Halorubrum sp. SP3. The sequence goes on from NZ_SGTU01000109.1 coordinate 149, forward strand.
TTGCCATAATAGGTAATGTGTATGCTATGTCCGAATCACACGACCATCTTTAATGTTGCCGATGGTGGAAGTCCGCACTCAAGCTGTCGACACATAGTCGACGGCCTGATTGAATAGAACCTCTATCGGGAAAGTCTCGTCTGATAAAGTGTTATTCATCATTACTATTTTCAATAATGTATTCTAAAATCGATGGTATGTCTTCATCTTGATATTTAGATTCTAGAGTGTTTCCGATTCCCGATTTGCTCCTCGCGGTGTTAGCACATCCTTCAGCTAATTCCTCAACCTTCCCCTGTAGCTCCTCATCAAATCCCTTGATGTCACCGTAGACTGCTAACTCACGGGCCATATTCCCAAAGTTCTCCAAATCTCTACTAAATTGCTCGTCATCAGCCATTTCTACTTCCTGATTCTGCTTATACGAGGTTCTCACTTTGATTGCTACCTCATAGCAAGATTTCTTCCACGCGTCTTCTGGAGATTCAGATTGTTCAATTATCTCTCGGACTTTTCCCGCAGATTGTTGCGCCACCGCCGAAGCGATAGCAGTAGCAACCGATTCAATCATAGCCCAATCTCCTTCTTCCAAAAATGTAAATCTATATCCGGAACCCAAGATCGCTTCAGCTTTGTCTTGAACTGGCTTTTCGGGTCTTATTTCCCGCCTTCATCCTCTAACTCGGCTTCGTCAGCCAGTCGATCAGCGACTTCTTCGTCGGAGAGACTGTGGTTCGGTCCGGGTTGATACAATTGGGCCTCACCAGCGAGGCGCTCTTTGGCGTTATCAGTGGTGTCCACTTCGTCGTAAATCGATTCGTCAAGCTTCTCGTACCATCTACTGGTTACTTCCGGCATGTCTTCGTTCAAGTTTCTCCGACGTTCAGCCAAGTCTTCATAACGGGATTCCATCTGATCAAGACCGACGTCCTTCTTAGCGAGTTCTAGTTTGATGAAGTCACGTAAGTCATCGAACAACCGATGATACGCATGTGCGGCCCGATAGTAGTTCTCTGCTTTGTCGCCGGGATCAGCCATTCGCCTGTAGCCTGAAACGATGGCAGTAGTGATTG
>NZ_SGTU01000110.1:0-1204 GCF_005435195.1 Halorubrum sp. SP3
GGCTCGGAACTTGGAACGATATTTCTATGAATTTTTGTAGGTAATTATTCCCATACGAGATATCGGGATTTTGCTGCCCCGCCACGCTATCCGGCTCCCCTTTTTGATCCCTCGTCGAATGTTGATGCTTCTTAGCCACGCTTGCCGCAACTTTATTTCTGTCCATGGCTATAATAAAAAATATCGACGTCTCGACAGAGATGAGCGAATTTATTCCCTCCATTAGCTCCGCTGCCTTTTGGTTCTCACAGCGGTCCAGATCGTCAATAAATACGAATACAGGCTGATCTCCTGTATACACATCAACAATATTCTCAAAATCACTATGAAAACTCTCGATGAACGGGATTCGGTTTGAATAATCCGGCGAGTCCACGTGCTGTGAGATTCCTTTCCGGATTCCCGCGCGAAGTTCGTTCCTTATACGAATCCAGATCGAGACAATTCCCGTTAAAAACAGGAGAAGACTCCCGGAGTACACGACCGTATCTAATACGTTCGATAGGACCGAATCCCGAACGAAACCCAATGACCGGGACAGTTCTAAGCCAAACGAAATAAAGAGTAGCGGGACAGCGATAGTTATGAGGAGAGCAAAGAGTCCGACTAAGACATTTTGGACGATTGATATCCAACTGCTGTTCCAGTCAGTACGTCTGAGATACAACTTGATGTGGCCCTTCCAGCGCTGTATAATGGGTAATTGGTGAGTTAGTTGTTCGAAGAATTGAATGGCAAAGACCGCCCATAGTTGCTCTTCTTTGTCGTGTTGCCACGGGTTGAATTGGACCGTGAAATCGCCCTCATCTCTGAGAGCGTCTTCCAGTTGAAGTAGAAATGATGACTTGCCTGATCCCCAATCTCCCTCAACGGAGATCGTGAGTGGTGGTTGTGTGTCGTCGTGTGTGAGGAACTTTTTTACAGCATTCACATATGATCCAAAGCCAAGATCGTCTTCTGCGGTAGGTAGATCTGGATTACCATAGTATTCGTTGTGGCTTTTCTCTCCCTCAGATTCGCTCATGCTTGTAGAAGGTATATGTAGGTAATCAAAAATTCTATCCCCCACGATCGGCGCATGGAGTGTTATTTGAGATGTTGTCAAGTGATGTCAGAAGATATTCGCCTGGTCGTACACCGAGATGCCGGTGTCCGTGATGTCGTAGGGCTTCGTCTCGCGGGAGTGGTTCGCGTCGCGGATCTT
>NZ_SGTU01000111.1:0-1196 GCF_005435195.1 Halorubrum sp. SP3
TCGTTCCAAGTTCCGAGCCCTTCGAAAGGCAATGTAGAAGACTTCGTTGAGTCTCTTGTCTACGCAGATCCTGATCGGTCTGAAACTGAGACTCAAGAGTGGCACAGAAACACGGAAACGCTTGGTAACTTTCGCGAGAAACTAACAGAGATGTCGACTCTCCTCTCTAAAAGACTAAATCACAATCCAAGATATATTAAAAAATTTGTAAATATGTATCGATTTCAAACTCTCCTCGCCAAGGAGCGTGGAATTATCGATCGAAACAGGGGGATTGGTATCGGGATCACTGTAGAACAGCTCGGAAAATTTGTCGCGTTAAGCCTACAGAAGCCGCAGTTCGTGTCCGATCTCACTAATAATCCAGAGGATCTGAGTCGTCTACAGGAATACGCAATCGAAAATTCTGCCGATGAAGAGCCGGACGTAACGCTGTCAGACGCCACAAGAGGGTGGAAAGACGACGAAGAAGTAATCACTCTACTAACGATCGGGTGCGATGGATCAACTCCAGATCCATACAGCTTCGCAAATGCGAATGTGGAATTCTTACTCCAAATATCGCCAGAATCCAATCTCACACTCTCAGACGAGCGCAGAGTTACTGTCAGAATACTGGAACCGATCGGCGAGATATTTGGGACGGACGAGCGGGTGTACACGTTGCGAAAGTCGCAAGTCGTCTCATTACCCGCTACGAACGCAATTCCCCTGATCGAGCGCGGTGCTGCGGAGCTCCCAGAGTTCGATCAGGACCAACCATCCGATATCTCAATCGATATTGACGATTTCAAGGAGTCACAATCAAATACGTTTACAGGTCCCTCAAACGATCAAAAAATGACCACCATTAAAATGATAAGGGACCATCCTGACAAAATATTGAGTATTGATGGCCAAGAGTATCGCGCTGAGCGAAACGATATTATATCACTTCCAGTTCCGGATGCGATTCCGCTAATCCAGAGGGGCTTCGCCAAAAGATTAGAAAATTAACATTTCAATCATCCCAATTAAAAGACGTAAGCGGGCGGAACTGGAGTGAAATTGAAAGTACTCGCGCACAGCGGTTACTGCGCGCGGCCGATAGAGTCCAGTTCTCTTGGAATACCTACGGCTCACGGATTGTTCGCCGCAGGAATGCACCGTCCGGGAATTGAACCCGGGCTATTAGCTTGGGAAGCTAATGTCCTACC
>NZ_SGTU01000112.1:0-1193 GCF_005435195.1 Halorubrum sp. SP3
ATGAGGCGGGCGTCGCGTTCTGACATCCTGATACTATTTATCGTACTAGTAGTTTCATATTATAAAACTATCGTAACCGAACGGATTCAGCGCGGGCTATTCCAGTTTTCTACGGAATCAGACGTTTTTAACCAACTCTCGGTGGAGCTTAATCCCCCAAGACGCCTATTTCGCCGCGAGTAAGCGTCAACACCCAAGAATTAAACAGGCAAATCTCGTAGCTTACTGACGTAATGGGTACTCGGGACAACGAAAACGACACCGCGGTCGACGCCGATACCTTCCAGCAGTGGGTGAAACACACCGCGGAGTCCCGAGGTATGACGGAACACGAACTCCTGAACCAACTTGTTTCCGCATTCTGGGCCCTCGACGAGATGGGCGACATCGCCCTTGATTCTGCGTCTGCTCCGGGAAACACAGCGTCAGAGAAGGACCAAGATTGGAACCCGCCTCGGGGGAGACCAACCGAGAACGATGCGCCGTCTGAAACGGAGACGCCGGGCAGCAACGAGGCGTCCACACCGAATTCATCGGACTCGGAGTCGGGAGACCGAATCAGCCCGGACGACCTCGACCCTCGAGATGACCTCAGCCCGACAGAGGTCGAACTCACCAGACGGGTCGCCGAGATGCGACGGCAGGTCGCTGACCTCTCGCTCGATGTCGAGCAGCAGCGATCCAGACAAGAGGAGTTTACTGACCGGCTTTCCGACGACGTGACCCGGCTTCACAGCGAGATCCAGTCGCTCGAATCTCGCGTGGATCAGGATGACGGCGATTTAGCAAACCGAATCGACTCCGTCGAAGCGAGGCTTGAAGACGTTGAAGAGACGCAAGCCGAGTTCGAGACGTGGATCGACGAGGAATTCGATCAGATCGAGGCCCTATTTAGCCAAATCCTTGATACGGTTCGTGAGTTTGACGGCCGGGTGACCGACCTTTCGAGTTCCGTCGATACCATGGTTGACGCCAAACAGGACCGCGAGGCGCTCGACACGCTCCGAAAGCAGGCGGTCCGAAAGGGAATCGATACCGGACGCTGCGAAAACTGCGACATGACCGTCGATCTGTCGATGTTGTCGGAGGCGTCGTGCCCCTCGTGTGATAAACAGTTCCGGGACATCGAAGCGTCGACGCCGTGGAACCCATTCTCAAAACCGACACTCCGGACTAACGGTCGACCCTCCCCG
>NZ_SGTU01000113.1:0-418 GCF_005435195.1 Halorubrum sp. SP3
TTTAAGAACTGCGACGCCATCAGCCGCTTGTTCAATAGCCTGCTGGAAGAGTTTGAGCTCACGCTGTTGACGTCGTTGCTCGGTCTCGTCGCGAGCAGTACACACAATCCGACCATCATCGATCAGAGTTAGGGAGATTTCAGTCGGGAAAGTCGTTCCGTCCGGACGTTGACCTGTGACCTGTCCGCGCCAGTAACCGTCGGACTCAACTGCTGGGAGGGCTTCTGCTTCGAGCCGAGAAATCTCAGAATCGTCGTACAGCGTGTGCCACGTTGACCCAATTAACTGGTCTTTGTTGTCGAACCCATACATCTCGACATGAGTGTCATCAACATAGACGTACTCCTCGTCGTCCAGAATAGCGACGCCATCAGCACCTTGCTCAATTGCCCTTTGAAACGAGGCCAACTGCCGCTCT
>NZ_SGTU01000113.1:459-1181 GCF_005435195.1 Halorubrum sp. SP3
TTTCTACTGGTGACATCTCGAAGGACACCAGCTGTTCCACGGAATTCATTTTCGCCAATTAATGCGATCCGGTTCTCGACAATCTTAGGCTCGCCGTTACGCGATTTAAGTTCGAATTCCGATCGTTTTGACCGCTGATCGGTCGTAATTAGATCATCAATCTGCGATTGGATATGAGCGATGTCGTTCTCATCCATCCCGACTGATGGGTCTACACCGATCACGTCCTCTCCGTACCCGAACTCTCGCTCTGCGGCATCGTTGACGAATGTGAATTTTCCATTAGCATCGAGCGCATATACTGGGTCATCAACTGCTTGAAGAATGGTCTCGTACCGTTCGACGTCTAAGAGTTGGTTCTGGTGTTCGATTTCAATCCCAATCCGCTGTGCGAGAAGGTTGGCAAACTCGTGTTCGTCGCGGTCAAACGTCTCTGACCGCGGCTCGCTACTCGTAAAGTTGATCGTTCCGTATAGTTCTCCATCAACAAAGACTGGCACGCCGATATACGCGACGCTGTTCTCAGACGCTGGATGCGTTCCGTAATCCTCCACAGACGCGTCGGCGAACGATATGGATTCGAGAAGATCTTGATTGAGTGTGGCTTCACACAGCTGATCCGAAATATCGTATGTCGTCTCTTTTTCGCGCTCGGTCGTCGAACCAACCGTGTACTCAATCTCGATTGTTGAGTTCTCTACTTTCGTAAGAATTCCAGTGTC
>NZ_SGTU01000114.1:0-475 GCF_005435195.1 Halorubrum sp. SP3
AAACCGTAAACATCACCGATGAGTTAGCTGTTTGGGAACGAGCCCCGCTTCGGCCTGCGGTCGTTGATCGGAGCAACGCAGTCACGGCAGTCGACAGCCAAACGGTATTTCTAGAAACACAGAGCGAGCTCGCTGAAATCCAAACTTCACAAGAAGGAGAATTTCAGCAGGGGGCACAGGTTTCCTTCGAGTTAGCCCCACAGACTGCGGCGGATACGGCTCAGTTCTCTGGAGACGAATTCAAGGTCCTTGTTACTCGGATCGATGCGGAGCGAGATACGACAGAGGTGTTCCTTGACGCTCAAAATGTCACGGTTGAAGAAGTTGAGCGAGCGCTCGAAGACGTCGATGGGTACGACGACTTTAATCAGACTGTCCAAGATCAAAACGAGGTGCGGTTCGGGACAGTTCGTGACTTCTTCGATGGGACTGAGGAGTTCGAGCAGTTTGCCGACTCGTTCGAAGCGAACCAGAC
>NZ_SGTU01000114.1:492-1153 GCF_005435195.1 Halorubrum sp. SP3
AAGCACTTACTTCTGAAGAGTTCTTGAATCTCACCGAATTCAGTACTACATCTGGAGGCGTGATTGACGCCACCGGGAACGCGGAAGCGACTATTAACCTCGACGAGGCAGGGACGTACCTTTTAATCTGCCATGTTGGTGGCGAGGTGTATGAAGCAGGCGATGATCGGCCGTTCTTCAACGGAACGACCGCCCTCTCAGTTGATGCTGTCACTGCTCAAGAAGCGGCATCGACAATTGATGTCGCCACGACAAATGGTGAGGTTGAAGCAGGTACCAATGTCTCCGTAGATGCGACGGCTAACCTTGCTGCTGACGGCAACGTTTCACACGCCGTCGTCGTGATGGACGAGAGTACGTTTAGTCAAAGTTCCAGTCGGATTATCATCGACGATGAGTTCTCGCGTGATCTACGGACTGGTAATGTCACAGTCAACTCGTCAATCGCCGAGATTCAGGGTGTTGCGAACGTCGCGCCAAATGTCAGAATCTCTGGTACGGAGATTGCGTCTGACCGCTTCTCAGGCACCGTGAGTACTGAGGAGCAAGCGAGCAGCTTCTTTGATATTCGGAATGCGATTGTCGATGGATTCGACGTTCGCGACCAGGCTGGTGACGCAGCCACGTTCAACGCTGTTGGTGATACAACACTTAATGCCTC
>NZ_SGTU01000115.1:0-862 GCF_005435195.1 Halorubrum sp. SP3
GGCGGTTCTCTCAAAAAGTGGGTGTGTGGTGTCACTCCGAAACGAGCGTGTAATCGTACTTGTCGTAGAACACGTCGTCGCGGAGTTTGTCGTCAACGTCCTTCCGCGGAGCGACGACCCCCGTGGTGGAATACACCGACATCCCCATCCCAGGTGACTTGTGAAGGTACGTCACTATCGTCGTCTTGTCCGTGACGTGGTACAGTCCGACCCAACATTGGGTTCGGGTATCGAACTTACTGGTTCGCTCTCGATCTTCGCGGTAGTAGCGGTGTTCGGACTCAACGGACTGAAGCCCGCGGAGCAGCCCGACGACACGGTGTACGTCGTCGTGTGTGAGATCGCTGTCGTCCCACTTCTCGGGGTTCTCGGTAAGCTGATCGATGAGATCACCGAACCCCCCTATCTCGGCGTCGTTGTGGGGGTACGGCTTGCCACAGATCACGTCCCAGACACCTGTGATCTGAATCGGGATCCCATCGGGACCGCGGGATCCGCCGTCGTCGTACCACTCCAGCGCGGAGCGGAGGTCGCGGACGCCTGTGATCGGTTCAACGTCTGTTAGCGGAGTTACGTTCGTACTCATAGTGGTGTGAGAACACCGTCTGACAGGTGTTCTCGCAAAAGAAAGGAGTGGGTGTTACGCGGCGATGGAAACCATTTCCTCCGCAACCAGCTCGGCTGTCTGTGAAACGTCGGTGCCTATCTCACGGTGCTGTGTTCCGTCACTCCGAGAGACAATAATCTCGTAAGCGTCTTGTGTCCACTCGTGATCGCTGCCTGGCTCTGTTTCACCTTCCTCGCGGAAACAGACCGAGATAAAGTCTGACGGGGATCCATCAACGTCACGGACAAACGCTGC
>NZ_SGTU01000115.1:912-1149 GCF_005435195.1 Halorubrum sp. SP3
CGCTGCTGTCTCCCCGACACGCGCTCCTGGACGCGTGGTTTCCCACTCACCGTGGTCAGGGTGAGACTGAAACAGCGCACCACTCATCCCGATTGCTTCACGGATTGATTCAACCAGTTCGTTCGGTGGGGTTTCGTCGGTCATAAGAGTGCCTGATAGCCGTCTGACGGGCGTACAGGCAAAGAGGTAGTGTGGCTCACTCGTCGGGGATGAACGGTGCGACGAGAACGTGTCCGT
>NZ_SGTU01000116.1:0-850 GCF_005435195.1 Halorubrum sp. SP3
CGGGCATGACCTCGGACTCGGCCAGTTCGAGGCCCTTGTCCTCACAGATTTCCGTGAAGATGGTTTCGAGACGTTCCTTCGTCTTCCCCGTCAGGTGCGAACGCTGGTATTTCGGCACGAACACTATGTGATAGTAGAGTTCGTATTTCGCGTGACGGGTACTCTTCGCCATCTGTACATACTATCACAGTCCGACGGGTTAAAGACTGCGTTAGAACCCCGTCTGTGCCATCGTCGGCGGTTGAATACTGTTGGTCAGCTTCATCCCCGCCCTGAAGGGCGAGGCTTTCGCCTCGTATTTTCCGTAACTGTACTCGGAGTGACGCCCGGTGTGTCGGACTTCTCTTGGCGGACATCAAGGAACACGCTACTGTCTGCTTGACCTGCTCTCGAGGGGGGCATAATGTCAAAATACCCAAAAATATATTATACTGAACTAACTAGTTCAGGTTATGACTGCTGAGAAGATTATCCTTCTCGTGGAGGATAACGATGATCTCGCATCTCTCTACCAACACTATCTTATGAATGCTTATCAAGTACGCTTGGCTCAGACAGGGAAAGAGGCGATCCGAAAGGCGACCCCAGCTGTCGATCTGATTATTCTTGATTATAAACTGCCAGATATGCTTGGCACGGATGTGTATGACCAGCTCCGTGCGAATGGGTCAACGACGCCAGTGGTACTGATCTCTGGCAGCGATCCCGAGTCACTCCCGGATCGTGTTGATCCGGTTACGTGGCTTACGAAACCATTCTACAAAGAGAAACTCCATAACACGGTTCAAAAGGAGCTTAGCCCGACTGAAGAGTCGGTATGAGCGCTAGACAGTCAATATGTCGTTCCTAG
>NZ_SGTU01000116.1:906-1147 GCF_005435195.1 Halorubrum sp. SP3
AAGCCAATACGCTAAGCCGAGCGCCTCGCGCAACACGACGCCAGCAGCAAATACATAAACTGCCTCTAGGGGAAGCGGGAGGAAGTCAATGGTCGCAACAGCTACCGACATGATGATACCCATCCCAACCCACGCGAACGCGAACTACCGGTCAGCGCTTGTTGACTGTGTCCCCAGGCGAGCCATACCATCTGTTCTCGCGAGTTTAACAAAAAATTTTGCTCGTAAGGGGGGCCCGAAG
>NZ_SGTU01000117.1:0-1144 GCF_005435195.1 Halorubrum sp. SP3
ATCCACAACGGCTTCTCCGTCGAAACGCCGCACGACGCGCACTCCTTGGTCGTCCCTCTGGGATTGACCGTAACGTTGAGAGCCCACAAGAACTCGCGGGATCGTACGGAAGACGAAGTTTTCTGTGATGACGAGACGCTCCGCGTCTCGAACCACTTGCCCCGAGACAGTTCACGGGGGATTTCGGCCAGTATTGAGCGGGTCGTACGAATCCATGTGATAGGCGACCCGCCAGAGTTTGAGGACGGCACGAGTGACCAATACTTCGGGAGCATGTTTGATACAGGATTCTTCGACCTCATCTGGCTTTGAGCTCGCAGTTGGCGGCGGATGATAATGTTCGAGCCCCGTGACGTTGAGATAGTCGTCTGTATGTGGATGTTTTTCCCATCGAAAATTCACCGCTTCTGTGTCCGTATAGTGGAACTTGTAGTCAGCCTGTGTGGTCCACTGGACGTCTATCCGCGCCGCGTCGGCCGTACACAGTCCATCGTCAAGCGCAACTTCGAGGACAGATGGATGAAGATAGTCATCGAGTTCAGCTGTCGCAAGCGGCTCCATTTCCTCGATAACATCGCGAATCGTTAGCAGTGCCGGACGGTCTGTCGCTCCACGGAGCGTATGGTGTTCGTCGTGATCTGAAGCGTTCACCATCGCTTAGGCCGGGACGTTCTCATCAGTCGAGCGACGGTCATCGTCGACAAACTGCTCGGCGGTGCCGATCGAGAGGGCCGCATTTGCGAACGCGAGGTTTCGACGGAGCGTCTTCCACTCACGAATCCGCTCGGGATCGATCTCCTCTTGTGGAACTCCAGACTCGGCGAGAGCCTGATTCGTTTGGTTGACGGCTAACGCTTCAGGGGACTCGACACCGAATTCAGTCTGACACTCTGTGAGCTGCTCGCGCATTTCCTGAATCCGTGCGACGAGTTCGTCAGTCGAAACGTGCTCTAGGATGTCGGACGCCTGTTCCATGACCAGTGATTCGGGCGAGCGACGATACCGCGTACTGCCGTGCTCGCCGGGTGTCGTCTCGACGAACCCCTCGTCTGCGAGTGTGCTCAGATGCTTTCGAGCGGTCTTCGGAGCGGTCCGCGCATTATCAGCGACCGTATCAGCCGACAGTGGGCTGTATGTGTGGCTA
>NZ_SGTU01000118.1:0-1140 GCF_005435195.1 Halorubrum sp. SP3
CAACGCCCTCCGACTAAAAGGCGCGACGAAGAATCTCGCTACTGTTGGCCCGTTATCTGTTGAGTCACCGTTCAGCAGTTCATACCCCGAGGCTGTCGCAACGTACCCCCCGCTCGTTGAACGGTACGGGGGAGAACTGACAGAGTCAGACACCTCCAAGACAACAATCGCAGGGCGTTTTGAGACGGAGGCAAAGTCACAGCTCAAACAGGCACTTGACGAGGTTTCAGGTGGCTCAATGACGCTTTCGTTGGCCCCAATGGTCCGCCCATATGACCGTGTCAGCGCAACACCCGCGTGTTCAGGTGTCTCGGCAGATGTGAACCCCCTCCAGTACGAGGTTCAAGAAGCCACGCATCGGATCACGCCATCAAACAACAATCTCCCACAAACCGAGATCGAGGTATCCATCGCTATTGATCCCTCACAGATCGAGACACGATCCACGACCAGAGACACAGAGACGGGTGGAGAGCCGACAGATGATCCCGCTTACGAACAATACGACTGGACGACTGCTGCGTAGCCCACGGTTAGGATTCAGGGTGTGAGAGGCCATCCTCAATCATTTCTGCGACTGTCCAGAGCAGGACAGCGCCGATGACGGCTGTTGAGAACACCCCACCGACGACCAAGCCGACCCACCCGAGCGTTGCGAGGCCGAGGACAGCAATTGAGCAGATGACTGACGCTGCGAACACACGGAGCACCCACGTCTTCGTGTATTCACCCCACCGAAAGCGGGTCGCCGTTTCAAATGACATACGTATCGGTTCGCGTGTCCGAGTGAAAAATCCTCACGTTACAGATGGTTGACGAGACAGTACCACACGAACAGAGTGAGGCAGTCGCAGAGGCACAACAGGCGTACGCGTTCTTGGACATGGGGATCGTTACGTCAGCCCCCGATCAGACTGAAGACGGTGCTCACCATGTCACCGTCTCGGAAACACGAGTACCGAGTGACGCCCCCGTCCCCGTTATCCCACCGACACACGGCGACTACTACGTCCCGCCTGAAGGAACGCCCGTACTCCTTGCGTACACCGACGAGAACGAAGCCGTTGTCATCGGAAGTCCCCTGCCGCCCACCAACAGCGAGGACGTGACGGCGGGCGAGCGGATCGTCTCTCACCCCCT
>NZ_SGTU01000011.1:0-100541 GCF_005435195.1 Halorubrum sp. SP3
TCAACGTAGTGTTGACACACCATTGCATTGGTCTGTGTGGTGTCCGGGCCAGCCAGCGACTTGGATGACACCGAACGACCACGGCTCACATCAGATCACCGCTTACGCCGGGGCGCAGGGGGCGTGATCCTCATCTCTCGCGGACCTGAACGTACCGGTCGACGGGTCATAAACCCATCGGAACGGTACGGGTCCAGCGAAACCGGGCCGGGTTGAACGGCCCGAGTCCGCGATGCGTTCTTCGCATTTCTTCGAATGCCTGGGTTGTACTTAACCCCGTCGAACTACCGGCGCCACGTCATGCGATTTCATGCCGGAAGAGGCGGGATAACTGACCGGATCGATCCGGAACGGAGAGGGATCTGTCGGAGACGGCGTCTGTGGGTCGACACGGTGATCATGTCCGGGGCGTTCCGGTCACTCGGCGTCGAAAACGAGAGATCGGGATCGGAGCGCCCGGAGAGCTACTCCTCGTCGATGTACTCGATACCCTGCTTCGAGACGTTGGCCTTGGTGATGTCGTCGAGGTCGTTGAGCCAGAACTCGTCGTCCGCCTCGTCGACTTCGGGGGCGCTGTCCTTCCAGGCCCACCCCTCGTACTCGTGGACCTTCTGGGTCCCCTTCTCTCGGAGGCGGAGCGTCGTTCGCTGCGCCTCCTCCTCAGAGGGCGCCGGTTCGAGGGTTCGAGCCGCTTTGAGCGCCGCCTGACGCGGCATGTTTCCCGAGAACTCGCTCGGTTCCGATCCGTCTTCCTCTCGAAGGGCAAAGTTTCGCTTACCGTCTTCACGTACCATGGTTTTGCCTCCGTGTGACACCAGCACACAGTGTGTAATAAATATATCGGGGAAATGAAAGCTGTGAGCCACAATTTTTATATACTACCTCGGCGGCGGCTGGCGGTTTGGGGCCCAGCGCGGGAGGGAGACGGTCGATCGACGGCGATTCGCAGGAGCGTTCGGCGCGCGCGACAGGCCAGTTCGGGGTTCGGGGGGGGATTTTCGAGGCACGCGCGCGACTCGCCGGAGCCCGAGTACGCGTAAACAACACTTATGTGTCTGCTATGGCGAAGGGCGACAAGCACACCCGCGATGGTCCGCAAAAAGAAGCTCAGCCCCAGTGGCGCCAAGGACGACGACGGGGAGTACCACAACGTCCACGTGAACCTCCACGAAGACGAACTCGCCGTCGCCGGCATGGAGATCGGCGACGAGGTGTTCGTCCGGGTCCGAGACGGGAAGATAATCATTCAGAAGGCGGACGCCAACCCCGACCAGCTCGAACACGACTTCTGACGCGGACCGCGGGAGTTCGATACGGTTTTACCGCCGAGCGACCGCCACGCGGACCGCTGTCGGCGGATTAATTGTCGCTCGTGACGAGGGTCAGACGATGGGCGCGTACGACCTGTTGAAACCGGCGCTGTTCCGGCTTCCGCCGGAGACCGCACACGGACTGATTCATCGACTGCTCGGCGGCGTTCAGGGGACGCCCGTCGGCTCCGCGCTCGCTGATCGATACGTCGTCGACGACGAGCGGCTCACGGTCGACGCGGTCGGGTCGTCCTTCCCGAATCCGGTCGGTATCGCCGCCGGGTTCGACAAGAACGCGCGCGTCCCGCGGGCGCTGGCGTCGCTCGGCTTCGGCCACGTCGAGGTGGGCGGCGTCACCGCCGAGCGACAGCCCGGAAACCCGCGCCCGCGACTGTTCCGACTGCCCGAAGACGAGGCGCTCGTCAACCGGATGGGGTTCAACAACGAGGGGGCCGACAGGGTCGGTGAGCGCCTCGACCGCGACCCCCTCCCGGAGGTGCCCGTCGGGATCAACATCGGGAAGTCGAAGTCGACGCCCCTCGACGAGGCCCCGGACGACTACCTGTACACGTACGAGCGCGTCGCGGACGCGGGCGACTACTTCGTCGTCAACGTCTCCAGCCCGAACACCCCGGGGCTCCGCGAGCTACAGAACCGCGAGGCCTTGGAGCGAATCCTCGGGACGCTCGACGACGCCGGCGCGGATCCGCTGCTCGTGAAACTCTCCCCCGACCTCCCGGAGCCGGCCGTCGAGGACGCGCTGGGAGTCGTCGACGACCTCGGCCTCGACGGAGTCATCGCCACCAACACGACGACGTCGCGGCCGGACTCGCTTCGGAGCCACAATCGGGCCGAACGCGGCGGCCTCTCGGGGAAGCCGATCGAGTCGCTCGCCACGGAGCGGGTCCGGTTCGTGGCGGAGCGCACCGACGTGCCGGTGATCGGCGTGGGCGGGGTCTCCGACGCCGCGGGCGCCTACGAGAAGATACGGGCGGGCGCCTCGCTGGTCCAGGTGTACACCGGACTCGTCTACGAGGGGCCGGGACTCGCGCGCGACGTCAACGAGGGACTCGTCGAACTGCTCGAACGCGACGGGTTCGACTCCGTCGAGGACGCCGTCGGCGCGGACCTGTGACCGAGGGAGAAACCGAAGAGAAGGGAGGGGGATCCTACGCGTCGTTGCGGACGATGACGACGACGTCGTCCGCCTGAAGCAGCTCGCCCTCGCCCCGGTACTGCCGCTCTTCCTCGACCGCGAACTCGTCGTCGACGAGCGTGACGCCCGCGACGTGAAGCTCGTCGCCGTCGATCTCGTACTCCCCCTGCGCTAAGGCGGCCTCGATGTCACCGACCTGGTCGCCGTACTTCGGCCCCACGGTGGCGTAGTCGAGGTCGATGCCCGTGATCACCGTCTCGACGGGCGCGTCGCCGTCGGGGTGGACCGCGAGGTCGTCGACGTGCATCACGCCGGTGATGTCGTCCTCGAAGCCGCGCACGTCGGCGTACACCTCCACCGCGTCGAGCGCGGCGGTGAGCGGGAGCTGGTTCTCGCTCTTGTACTTCCGGAGCGCGCCCACGACGGCCGTGGCGGCAGTCCCCGCGTCGCGGTCGGCCTCGATCCCCAGCGGCTCGGGCCAGTCGGCGAGGTGGATCGAGTCGCCCGCGCCGTCTGCGAGGGCGGTCCCGGCGGTCGCGTCGGCGTCCGCGGCGGTCGCATCGGAACCCGCGGCGGCCACGTCCGCGACGGCGTCCGCGTACATGTCGTGCCACAGCTCCTCGGTGACGTGCGCGAGGAGGGGCGCGAACAGCTTCAGGAACCGGCGGTGCGCGGTCCGGAGCGCGTACGCCGCGGCGTCGTCCTCGCGCTGTTTCGCGATCTCGAGGTAGTCGTCGCAGAACGTGTTCCAGAAGAAGCTCCGGAGCTCGTCGCGCGCCTTCGAGAACGCGCGGTCGTCGAGCAGCTCGGTGAGCCGCTCGACCTCGGCGTCGAGCTCGGCGAGCAGCCAGCGGTCGAGCTCGCGGAGCCCGTCGTCGGGCTCCTCGGGGAACGGCTCCGGCGCGAGCGACTCGACGAGCTTCGAGGCGTTCCACAGCTTCCGGATCAGCTTCTCGCCCGCGCGGAGGTCCTTCTCCTTGAACGGGAAGTCGTCGCCGACGGCGGTGCCGGCCGCCCAGTAGCGCGTGGCGTCGACCGGGAACTCATCGAGGACTTCCTCCGGCTCGACGACGTTGCCGACGGACTTCGACATCTTCTCGCGGTTCTCGTCGAGGACGTGCCCGTTGATCATCGTCTCCTCGAACGGGACCTCCCCGGTGTGCTCGTAGCACTTGACGAGGGTGTGGAACAGCCAGAAGCTGATGATGTCGTGGCCCTGCGGCCGGAGGTCGAACCGGTACAGCTCGGGGCGCTCCATCGCGAACTCCTCCGCTTCCTCGTCCCAGTCCCAGCCGGCGTTGATGAGCGGGGTGAGACTGGAGGTGGCCCACGTGTCGAGCACGTCGTCCTCCGGCTCGAACGCCTCGTGTCCGCACTCGGGACACGCGTCGACCGGCGGGTCGTCCGAGAGCGGGTCGACCGGCAGGTCCGCCTTCTCCGCGATGATCTCCTCGCCGCAGTCCTCGCAGTACCACACGGGGAACGGGATGCCCGAGGAGCGCTGGCGGGAGATGAGCCAGTCCCACTGGAGCCCCTCGACCCAGTGTTCGTACCGGGTGAACATCTTCTCGGGGGACCACTCCATCTCCCGGCCGACCTCGAGGTACTCGTCCGTCTTGTCGAGCATCTCGACGTACCACTGCTCGGTGACGAGGAACTCGACGCTCGTCCCGCAGCGCTCGTGGACGTTGACGGTGTGGGTGATGTCGCGGCGGTCTAACAGCGCGCCCGCCTCGTCGAGGTCCTCGACGATCGCCTCGCCGGCCTCCGAGGAGTGTAGTCCCTCGTACCCCTCGGCGACGTCGGTCATGTGCCCGGACTCGTCGATGGCGACCCGGAGGTCTAAGTCGTGGACCTGGTACCACTCGATGTCGTTCTGGTCGCCGAACGTACAGCACATCACGACCCCGGAGCCCGTCTCCATGTCGACGCGTTCGTCGGCGATGATCGGGACTTCGTGGCCGAACAGCGGGACCTCGGCGGACTCCCCGACGAGGCCCTGATTCTCGTCGTCGTCCGGGTGGACGAACACGGCGACGCAGGCCGGGAGGAGCTCGGGGCGCGTCGTCGAGATGGTGAACTCCTCGTCGCTGCCGGACACGCCGAAGGCGATGTCGTTGAAGTGGCTGCCCTGCTCGTCGTCCTCGGTCTCGACCTGCGAGATGGCGGTCTCGCACTCGGGACACCAGATCGCGGGGGCCTTCTCGCGGTACTCGCGGCCCTGATCGTAGAGGTCGACGAACGACAGCTGGGAGACGCGCTGGACGCGCGGCTCGATGGTCTGGTACGTGTGGTTCCAGTCGACGGAGACCCCGAGCGACTGGACGTTCTCGGTGAACTGCTCCTCGTACCCCGCGCAGACCTCCCGGCACTTCGCCTGGAACTCGCGCCGCTCGAACTCCTGGTGGCGAATGTCGAGTTCGTCCTCGGTGAGCCGTTCGGAGGCGATGCCGTTGTCGTCGTAGCCGAACGGGAAGAACGTCGAGCCGCCGTTCATCCGCTCGAAGCGGGCGACGAAGTCCTGGAGGGTGAACCCGTACAGGTGGCCCATGTGGAGGCTCCCCGATACCGTCGGCGGCGGGGTGTCGATGGAGAAGACGGTGTTCGGATCGGTCGGATCGTCGTCGTCGTAGGCGTACGTCTCCTCGTCGACCCACCGCCGCTGCCAGCGCGGCTCGACGGCGTCGGGGTCGTACTCACCACTGGGCATTTCACGCACACGTTCCGCCGGTTCCCCCTTAACGGACTCGGTTGTGTGGGGCGGCTTTGCGCGGTCAGGCGCGGCGAGGTGCGGTGAGGTGCGTGGAAAGCCGGTCAGACCGTGTCGTCGAGGTCGTGTTCGGCCGCCATCTTCGACGCCTCGGACGCGAACCGCTCGACCTCGTCCGCCGGGCTCTCGCCCAGCGCGCTCTCCTCGACCTCGCGGCCCGCGGTGATCCCGTCGCCCGTGACGAGCCGCTGCTCGGCCAGCTCCTTCGTGTGCATCCGCTCGCCGTCCTCCGTGGCGTAGGTGAGCCGCACGAGCCCCTTCGAGTCGAACTGCCGGTCGACGAGCCAGACGGTGGGCATGGGCGAGGATCGGTCCCTGCGAGATTTAAAAAGGGCGGTCGACGCGCGCGAGACCGGTAGTACGTCTCGCGATTGACTGACAAACCGAATGCGGTGGCGCGTGCCTGCGAGCGGCCGGAGCGAAGCGGAGGCCGTGAGTCGCACGCGCGAGGGACGCGGTGAGTGAGGGGCGACCGGAGGGAGCCCCGAGCGAGCCGCGAGGCTGGGGAGGCGTGAGGTGCGGTGTGGGGCGGGACTCAAAGGGGCGGTTCTCCGGTGGCCTGTCAGCGAATCCAAATCGACCGGACTTTCGCCCCTCTCGTCGCCACCGCTTTGTATCGGCTCGCCGAACCGGTGGTCATGTACGTCGAGTTCGACCGCGACACCTGCGTCGGGATGTTCCAGTGCGTCGCCGAGTGGGACGCCTTCGAGAAGGACCTGAACGACGGGAAGGCCGACCTGAAGGGGAGCACCGAGGAGGAGGAGGACCTGTTCGTCGTCGAGGTGCCCGACGGCGAGGAGTTCGACGCGAAGTTCGCGGCGCGCGTCTGCCCGGTCGACGCCATCGAAGTGTACGACGACGACGGCGAACAGGTGGTGTAGAGGGTTCGAGATCCGAGAGGTTGCTGTGTGTCGAGGGAGAACACTTCCAAAGCCCCAGCCACGACGGCTCGCGCGGCTCGGTGTCGTTCGAAAGGCGCTCCGCGCCTTTCGTGATGTCGTCAGAACGCGGAGCGTTCTGACTGCTAGCCAGAAATCTCCGATTTCTGGCGATGACGAGACGCCTTCGGCGTCTCGAACCACGCTCCTCGGTCGCTCGGTCGCTGACGCTCCCTCGCTGCGGTGCTTCCGTCGCCGTGCTTCGCCCTCGCGGCTGCCCCTTTGAGTCCCGCCCCGCGCCGCTCCGCACAGCACCTCACCCCTCCCCAGCCTCGCGGCTCACGCTTCGCGGCTTCGCCGCTCGCGTTCGCCGCGTCCCTCGCACGCGCTGCTTCGCGGCCTCCGCTTCGCTCCGGCCGCTCGCAGGCGCGCGCCGGGGTGAATGATTGAGGAAGCGTGTCGCCCTTACTCGGCTCTATTTACAAGTGATCGCCCACGTCCTCGGCGAAGTACGTGACGATCAGGTCCGCGCCCGCGCGCTTGAGCGCGGTGAGCGACTCAAGCGCGGTCGCCTCCAAGTCGAGCCACCCCTTCTCCGCGGCGGCGTGGAGCATCGCGTACTCGCCCGAGACGTTGTACGCGGCGATGGGGCGGTCGAACTCCCGCCGGAGGTCGCCGACGACGTCGAGGTACGGCAGCCCGGGCTTCACCATCAACACGTCGGCCCCCTGCTCGGCGTCGAGCCGCGCCTCCCGGAGCGCCTCGCGGCGGTTCGCGGGATCCATCTGGTAGTGTCGGCGGTCACCGAACGCGGGCGCGCCGTCGGCCGCGTCGCGGAACGGGCCGTAGAAGGCGGACTCGTACTTCGCGGCGTAGCTCAGGACGGCGACGTCCTCGTGGCCCGCGGCGTCGAGCGCCTCGCGGATCGCTCTCACCTGTCCGTCGGTCATCGACGAGGGAGCGACCACGTCCGCGCCCGCGTCGGCCTGCGAGACGGCGGTGCGCGCGAGGAGGTCGAGCGTCTCGTCGTTCTTGACGGTGAGCGTCGGGTCCGACTCGGCGGTCTCCTCGATCACGCCGCAGTGACCGTGGTCGGTGTACTCGCAGAGGCAGACGTCGCCGATCACGGTGACGTCCGTCTCGGCGGAGAGACGGCGTGTCGCGCGCTGGACGACGCCGTCGTCGGCGTACGCGCGGCTCCCGGACGCGTCCTTCGACTCCGGGACGCCGAAGAGGATCACGGCCTCGACGCCGGTCTCGCGGATCTCCGCGACGCGGTCGACCGCCTCGTCGACCGGGACGCGCTCGTGGCCGGGCATCGTCTCGATGGGCACGCGCTCGTCGGTCGTCGCGTCGACGAAGACGGGCGCGACCAGGTCCGACGCCGAGAGGTCGGTCTCGGCGACGAGCGGGCGAACGCCGTCGGTTCGAAGGCGGCGCGGCCGGTCCGTGAGGTCCATACCGACCGGTTGGTCCCGCGCGGCCTTTTAGCGTTCGTCTCGGCTCCGGTCGGCTCGGACTCGGCCGGCTCGGCGGTTGCTCGACGGTGAGAGGGGTCGCTCGACGGGGAGGGGATCCGGGCGCCGCGGCTACTCGGACGACTCGATGTCGATCCGGTCGCGGAGCGCCGCGAGCTCGTCCGACTCCGCGAGCTCCTCGACGCGCTGTTTGAAGTGGGACTCGCAGAGGCCGACGACCACGCCGCGCTGCTCCGCTTCGTACGTGGCCTCCCGGTCGCAGTAGTGACACCGCATACGCGCCACTCCGTTCGGGGCGGGCTTAATCCTGTTCGTCGGAGGCGGCCGGGGCGGGAGGGTCTCCGGCCGCGAGCTCCTCGACCGAGACCGGCTCGGGCAGTCGCTCGCGGACGGGGTCGAACGCAGAGACCGTCAGGCCGGCGACGCCGAGCGTCCGCTCGTGCGCGTCGGTCCCGCCGGTTCTGAGCAGATCGTTCTCAGCGGCGAGGCGGTCGATCCGCGCGTCGTCGACCGCGCGGTCGTACGGGTAGAAGCGCTCGACCGCCTCGACCGCGTCGCGGTCGCGGGCGACGCCGAGCGCCTCGTCGACGCGGTCGTACCGGAACGGGTGCGCGAGCCCGACGAGGGCGCAGGCGTCCGCGAGCAGGTCGAGCCCCTCGTCGAGCGGCGTCACGTCGCGGGCGACGTAGCAGGGACCGTCGTTCCCGATCAGCTCGTCGAACGCCTCGGCGTAGTCGTAGGGCGCGTCGGACGCGTCGATGGCCCGGGCGATGTGCGGTCGTCCCAGTCCGGCGCGGGGCTCGACGTCGAGGTCGACGCCGAGACGGTCCTCGACCGACTCGAGGATCGCGGCGCCGCGCTCCCGGCGGTCGCGCTGGAGGCGGTCGATCTCCGCGTCGAGCGCGTCGGTGTGCTCGACGCCGTACCCGAGGAGGTCCAGGCGCTCGAAGCCGGCGTCGACGCGGAGTTCGATCCCGCGGGCGATCCGGACGCCGTCGCGCTCGACGACCGGCGCGTCGAGACCGGGGTGGATCCGGTCGTGGTCGGTGACGGCGACCCAGTCCACGCCCGCCTCGCGGGCGGCCGCGGGCACCTCGTCGAGGGTCAGGGTCCCGTCCGAGACGGTCGTGTGCGCGTGAAGGTCGGCGACGACGGGATCGCCGGGGGCGTCGGAATCGACGGAATCGACGGAATCGACGGGCATGAAGGCGAATAGCCGCGCCCGACACTAAGCGGCGGCGGTCCCGACCGCGGCCGGGAAAGATCGAATATAAGGCAGTATAAGGTATTCCCTCCGACTAAGGTCGTACATGGACAATCATTAAGAACCGTCGGCGGTTTCCGTCCGTTGATGCGCTTGAACGGCGTCGACGACCGACTCGAACGGCACCAGTACCCGACCACCTCTGAGGAAATCATCGCGGCTCACGGCAACGCGACCGTAGAGCTCGCGAACGGGTCCGAGCGGCTCGGCGACGTCTTGGAGCGGTTCGGCGATCAGACGTTCGAGGACGCGGAGGACGTGTTCACCACGATCCGCGCCGGCGTCTGTCACCGCGGCGTCGGTCGCCGGTTCTACTCGGACCGCGACCCGACCACCGACGCGGAGGAGGGGCCCTCGCCGGTCTCGTTCTGACGCGCCGAACCGACCGGAGTCCGTACCCCCGTTTTCGAAGGCCGATCGCGGAGCGTCCCGTCCCGCAGAGCGACGCGGCTACGGGTCGAGGTCGACGGCCCCGGAGAGGTCGAGCGGGACCGACCCCTGCTGATACCCTTCTATCGAGCCGCCGGGGTCGGCGCGGTAGACGACCGCTGGCTTGTGACGGACCGCGGGCTCGGCCTCGCGCACGGCCGCCCACTCGTCGGCCGGGAACGACGAGCAGTCGACGAACAGCGTGACGCCGCCCGCGTGGGCCGCGAGCTGCCCGCTCGTCTTCGTCTCGACGGTGTCGCGGACGGCGGCGACGGGGTCGCTCGCGGAGCGCCCGGCGGTCGGCTGCGGGCGCGTCACCTCGACGAGCCGGCCGGCGCCCGTCTCGGGGTCCGTCGCGCGGAAGTCGAGCGAGTGGCCCGTCGTCACCTCGATCTCCGGGGTGACTTCGTAGCTCGCCTCGGTGAGGATCCGGGCCGCGGTGAACTCGGCTATCGCCGCGCTCATCCGGACGAGGTCCCGCGAGGCGGAGGTGCCGAGCTTCCCGGCCATGACCTCGCGGTAGTCGTCGAGCGTCCCCGGCCGGAGGGTCTCCTCGACGAATCCGGTCCCCGACTCGCGGGTCGCGTCCGGGAACCCTGCCGCGTGCTCGCGGAAGAACGCACGGCTCGTCTCCGCGCCGTCCTTCGAGCAGAACACGGGCAGGAAGTACCACGAGACGTGCGGGTAGTCGGCAAGCCACGGCTCGTCGTCGTGGAGCCCGGCGAGCAGCTCCCGCTGGGCCCACCGCGAGACCGGGTACGGGACCTCGTCGAAGCCGTACTTGTCCGTCCGCCAGAGTTCGCTCGGCGTCTCCGTGTTACCGAGCCAGTACCCCGTCGGCCCTCCGTCGGCGTCGGGCGGGGGGTCCGCGTCGTCGCCGGTCCAGCAGAACAGCGCGAACGACCCGTCGTCCATGTCGAACCGGCGCGCCTCGTAATCGGGGGGCGGCGCGAACCACGGGGCGCCGGCGGTCGCTCCGAGGCTCTCGTCGAGCGGTCGGCCGATCTGCGAACGGACTCGGTCCGGACCCCACCGACCGGGCGAACGCCTGAAACGGAGCGGTTGTGCCACGGACGTGTGGTATCACGCCCCGAGGTTAATCGATTCCGGTGGGCGGACCCGGACGTTCACGGTTTATGATGCTTTTGGCGACAGGTATATTACAGGAAACGGCCAAGTGTGACTGTACCATGTCAATGGGTGCCTATGATGAGGCGGAACACGAGCGTCGCGAGAAGAAGACCAGCGAAGTCGACGCCGACTTCGACGCGGAGCGGCCCGAGTACTCCGGGTCCCTGACCTACGATTCGGGCGACTCGACGGAGGCACTCCTCAACAAGTTCGAAGAGCTTCAAGAGAAGTGACGCGGCCGCTGGGGCGCCGCGCCTTCTGATTCCGTTCTCGAACGCCGCTAGCGACGACTCGACTCTCGATAGCGATCGATAGCGATCGGTCGAACGCCGCCGGTCCCGACGCTCGCGAGCGACGTCGTGACGCTCACGAGAGGAGGATGGCCGCCGTACAGACGACCGCGACCGCGACGACGTGACCCACCACCGCGCCGAGCAGCACCGGTTCGGTGAGCAGGAACGGCACGAGCGCGAGTTGGACGGCCGAGAAGCCGATATTCTCGGCGTCGAGTCGACGGACCGTCGACCGCTCGTCGGCCGGGAGGTCGACGTGGACCGCGCGCCACAGCGCGACGACGGCGCTCCACCACGAGGTGCCGATACGGTACGTGAGATCCCAGAGGACGAGCAGCGTGAGGTAGACGACCGGAATCGGCGGATCCGGGCCGAAGAGCCGATCGATGAGTGTGCCGTCCCACGCGAACAGGTACGTCACCAGCGCGATGAACGCCAGCACGCCCAACACGATCTCGATGCTCGACCCGAACAGCAGCCGCTTGTGTTCGGGGGGCGTCCCGAGCAGCCGGTTTTTCGCGCCCAGTCGGTGCATCTCGACGCTCCCGACGGCGGCGACGACGACGGCGACCGTCCCGGCGGCGACGGCGTTCCAGGTCCCGTAGTACCAGCCGAGCGTCACCACCCCCAGTTCGAAGAGGGCAAACTGGATCGCGACCGCCAGCGTCCGGGAGATCCCCAGGCCGGGGATCCCGCCGACGAGGCTCTCGTACACCCACGTCTCGCCGTAGTTGCGGCTCACGAGGAGACCCCGGGGAGCGCGCTCAGTCGGGATCGCTCGGAACCTCGCGACTCGGTCAGCGCCCGCGCGACCGCGAGTTCGAAGGGGGTCCGCTCCACGGCGACGAACTCGCGGATCCGATCGTCTTCGACGATCACGGTGTTGCGGAGCCCCTCGACCAGCGAGCGGGCGAGGTACGGGTTCACGTCGGTGACGAGTCGAAGCCACCGGGCGGACAGCCCCGGGCTCAACACCGGCACCCTGACGATCCGGAGCCCGCCCCCGAGCTGTCGCCTGGCCCGGCGGAGGATCTCGGCGTACGTCAACACCTCCGGCCCGCCGATCTCGAAGGTCTCGCCCGCGGTCTCGGGGACGTCGAGGACGCCGGCGAGGTACGCTATCACGTCCGCGACCGCGATCGGCTGACACAGCGTGTCGACCCACTTCGGGGTGACCATTACCGGGAGCCGTCGCGCGAGCCCGGCGATCACCTCGAAGCTGGCGCTGCCGGCGCCGATGATGATCGCGGCCCGGAGCGTCGTGAGCGCCGGGTCGCCCTCGGCGAGGATCCGCTCCACCTCGCGGCGCGACCGGAGGTGCTCGGAGAGCTCCTCGCGGTCCTCCCCGAGCCCGCCGAGGTAGACGATCCGGTCGATCCCCGCCTCGGACGCGGCCGCGGCGAAGTTGGTCGCGCAGTTCCGGTCGCGCTCCTCGTACCCCGGGCCGCCGTCCATCGAGTGGACGAGGTAGTACGCGGCGTCGACCGCCTCGCCGTCGAGTTCGAAGGCGGGCGGGAGCGTCTCCGGTTCCAGGAGGTCGCCCTCGACGACCGAGACGCCCTCGGGCGCGTCGTAGCCGTCGGCGTCGCGGACGAGCGCGACCACGTCGTGGCCGCGCGCCAGAAGCGTCGGGACCAGTCGGCTCCCGACGAATCCGGTCGCGCCGGTGACGAGCACTCGCATACCGTCTCGTGGGGCGGAACGACCATAAGCCCCGGCCCGCGCGGAGGGCGGTCGGAGCCACACGCGTCGGGAGGCGAGACGCGAGGCGGAACCCCCTGTGGACCGGACCGCGGACCGATCGCTAGAAGTGCCCCCGGGTTCCTCGTCCGGTATGCGCGCAGGAGAGTTCGAACCGGTCCGGGGCGTCGAGGACCTGTACGTCCACGACACCGGCATGTTCGACACCGACGAGTACGGCGCCGTCTACGTGTACGACGCCGAGCGACCGATCGTGATAGACACCGGGACGGGGGCGAACCGGGAGGTCCTCTTCGAGAGCATCGAGGCGATCGGGATCGACCGCGAGGAGCTCGCGTGGATCCTGCCGACTCACGCCCACCTCGACCACGCCGGGGGGGCGGGTTACCTCGCGGCGCGGTACCCGAACGCGGCGGTCCGGGTGCCCGAGAAGGGCGTCCGGCACCTCGTCGACCCGGGGGCGCTCGTCGCCGGCACCAAGTCGGCGGTCGGAGACCAGTGGGAGTACTACGCGGAGCCGAAACCGATCCCCGACGATCGGATCGAAGGGGTGAGCGGGGGCGACCGGATCGACCTCGGCGACCGCGAGCTCGTCGTTCACGACGCGCCCGGTCACGCGCCCCACCACGCGATCTATCACGACCCCGACGCCGGCGTCGTGTTCGCCGCCGACGCCGCGGGCATCTACGTCCCCGAGGTCGACGCGGTGACCCCGACGACGCCGCCGCCGCAGTTCGACTTCGAGGAGTGCCTCGACGACATCCGACTGATCGAGGAGCTCGACCCCGACACGCTCTGTTTCGGCCACTTCGGCCCGCGGGACTGCGACGCGGACCTGATCGGCGAGGCGAAGCGGGCGTACGTCGAGTGGGTCGAGCGCGTCCGCGAGAAGCGCGCCGAACTCGGTGACGACGAGGCGGTCGTCGACCACTTCGAGGCGGCGAGCCGCGACGTCGACTACTGGAACCCCGAGCGCGCCAGGGCGAACACGAGCCTGAATGCGCGCGGCGTGTTGACGTATCTCGATCGGATCGACGGCGAGGAGTGACTCGCCGGGGAGACGCGGCGAGACGTGACTCGCCGGGGAGACGCGACGGAGATTCGACTACCGGCGAGACGCGACGCGGACCCGCCGAGAGAAACGCCCTAAACCCCGCCGTCCGTAGGCCAGACCAGATGGGCATCTTCGACACGATCCGGGCCGTGCTCGGGACGAGCGCCGAGACCGACGCGACCCGCGACGCGGACCCCGAGGACCTCTTCGGGATGTCGACCGCGTACATGACGATGGAGGCTGACCTCCGGTACGACCACTGCGGGGAGGCCGCGCTCTGCTTCTCCGGGATGGACAGCACCCGCTTCGACGAGGCGGTCGAGACCGTCGAGGCCATTCTGGACGCCGGCGAGATAGAGACCGGAACCGGCTTTCACCGCCACGAGGACGACCACGGCTACCAGTGGTTCGTCTTAGAGGACGACGACCCGGAAGACCTGGTGACGAGCGTCCACTTCGCCGCCGACCAGTTCATCGAGGAGGGGTTCGGGTCGCGGCTGCTCGCGGCCGTGTTCGGCTTCGAGAACGACGACGGTCCGGCCTACTGGATCTACTCGTTCCGGCGCGGCGCGTACTACCCGTTCGCGCCGCGGGGGACGAACGACCGGAACCAGCGGATAGAGTTCAAACTCCAGTCGGTCCTCGACGGGGAACTCGGCTTAGAGGACGACGAGTCCTACTGGTACCCCCTCTGGCCCGACGCGCCCGGGAACCACCCGTGGGAGTGAGCGCCGATTCGACGGCGGTGACCAGATGAGCGACGAGCGCGACCCGAGCCCCGAGCCGGACCCCGTGGGCGGAACTGACGCAAGAGGGCGAAACACCCCGAAGAAGCGACTGCTGCGCGGGATCGCCGTCCAGGCCACGGTCGTCGCCGCGGCGGTCCACCTGCTGTGGGCGTGGCCGCGGCTGGGATCGCCGCCGGACGCGCGTCCCTACTTCTTCCTCGCGGGGAGCGCGCTCGCGGCCGCGGTCGCCGTCGCGACCCTCCGGGGCGGGGAGTACCGGCGGCTGTACGCGCTCGGCGCGGGGACGCTCGGGGCGTTCCTCGGCGGGTTCCTCGCGTGGCACGGGGGCGACGCGGCCGCGGCGCTGGCGGCGGAGCCGCTGGCGGTCGTCGCGGTGATCGTCGAGGTCGTCGGCGTCGGCGCCTACCTCGCGCTCTACCGCCTCGCGCCGCCGACGAGCGTCGCCGTCGAGCGGCGGCGAGGGGAGGAGCCGGACGAGAGGGAAAAGAAGGAAGCCGAGGAGGGGAAACGGAAGGAAGCCGAGGAGGAGCCGTCGTGACCGGCGCGTATCGGACGGTGGCCGAGCGCGCGACCGCGCGGTTCGAGGTCCGCGGCTCGGAGTTCCTCGGGCACGTCGCCCCCGTCGACACGGTCGACGCGGCGGAGTCGTTCGTCGCGGACGTCCGCGAGGAGTACGGCGACGCGACCCACAACGTGCCCGCGTACCGGGTGCCCGCGGGCGAGCCCTCGGAGCGCGCACCGGGCTCGGAGCCGATGCTCAGGGAGTACTCGTCGGACGACGGCGAGCCGACCGGCTCCGCGGGCAAGCCCGCGCTGAACGTCCTCCAGCAGCGCGAGGTCCGGAACGTCGCCGCGGTGGTGACGCGGTACTACGGCGGGACGAATCTCGGGGTCGGCGGGCTCGCGCGCGCCTACTCGCGAGCGGTGAAGGAAGGGGTCGACGGCGCCGGCGTGATCGAGGAGCGGCCCCACCGCACTCTCGTCGTCGAGACCGAGTACGACGACTCCGGGACGGTCAGGGGCGTGATCGAGTCGACCGGCGTCGAGTTCGACGCCGACTACGGCGAGCGCGTCCGGTTCGACCTTCGGGTGCCGGTCGCGGAGGTCGACCCGCTTCGCGAGCGCCTCAACGACGCGACGAGCGGGCGGGTAGAGATCGACCGGTAGCGGTCGCGGGCGGCTCGGAACGCGGCCCGGCGGACGCGCCGCCCTACGAGAACTTACGGACCGTCATGTCGAGGGTGTCGAGGTCGAGGATGGGCGCGTAGCCGGCGTCGGGGTCGATGTTGACGGACTTCTGGAAGTCGGTCTGTGCCTGCCAGCAGCCGGAGTTGACCGCGAGGACGTTGTGGTACTTCCCCCAGCCGAGCTTGTGGACGTGGCCGGTGTGGAACACGTCGGGCACGTCCTCCATGACGAGGTAGTCGCGCTCCTCGGGCGCGACCCGCGTGTGGCCCCCGAACTGCGGCGCGACGTGGCGCTTCTTCAACAGCTGGTACATCGCCTTGTGCGGCTCGTCGTAGCTCGCCTTCTCCTCGGGAAGCTCCGCGATCACCTCGTCGAGCGAGACGCCGTGGTACATTAACACCTCGACGCCCTCGACCGAGACGGTGGCCGGGTTCGAGACGATCTGCGCGTCGTGGACGTCCAAGATCTCTCGGATCTCGTCGTCGAACCCGGGCTGCGGCTCCGCGAGGCGGACCGCGTCGTGGTTGCCCGGGATCATCACGATATCGGTGTCGGCCGGCACCTCCTTGAGGTGTTCCGCGAAGACCTCGTACTGCTCGTAGATGTCGACGATCTCGAGCTCCTCGTCCTGGTCGGGATAGACGCCGACGCCCTCGACCATGTCGCCCGCGAGCAGCAGGTACTCGACCGGGTCGGCCTCGGGCGTGTGGAGCCAGTCGGTGAAGCTGTGCCACGCGTCGGCCAGGAACTCGTCGCTGCCGACGTGGACGTCGGATATCAGCGCGGCCTGGACGTGGCGGTCGGCCCCGCCCGGGCGGTGAGTGCGGGGAACGTCAGGGAAGTGGAGCGAGTCCGCGAAGAGGATGCCGGCGTCGTCCGCGAGCGTCCCCTCGACCGCGACGCACTCGTCTAACAGGATCTCGTCGACGACGTCGGCCAGGCCCTTGTCCTTCATCACGAGGGCGGGGAACGTCCCGGTCGTGTCCTCTAACTCGATCAGCCAGTGGCCGGACTTCGTAGAGCGCACGTCGTTGACGAGGCCGATCATCGCGGCGTCGCTGCCGCCCGGCATGTCCGCGATCGCCTCCGCGGGCCGGTGGTTGACGCGGCCGCGGAGGATCTTCGAGAGCCGCTCGTAGCGGTCGCGGAACGTCGTGACGAAGTCGGCGTACTCGCCGGTCCCCGTGCTCCGGCCGGTCATGTCGTTGCCGACCTCCAGGTCGCGCAGGTCGGGGTCGCGGGAGCGCTCGGAATCGTCGGTTACGGGATCGGCGGGCGGGGAGTCGGCGGCCGCGGCGTCGGCGGGCGGGGAGTCGGCGGCCGCGGCGTCGATAGCGTTGTTCGTCGCGCCCCCCGGGGCGGCCTCGGTCTCCGGGGATTCGGTGTCCGCAGACCCCCTTGTTTCAACTGGAGATCTTCCGTTTCTGTCGGTGGACGCGGTCGATTCGCCGGTCCCGTCGATCGCATCGCGGACGTGGTCGGCGGTGATCCGGAGAGCGTCGTCCGGGGCGCGGTCGACGGCGGCCGCGACGGCGGCGCTCGGGTCGGCCGCGCCCGCGAGGAGGGTGACCGCCTCGCGCTCGGCGTTGTAGCCGCGCTCGGCGAGGGCTTTCGCGATCCGCGCGTTCGACTCCAGCGGCACGATACCCGAAAGGAGGGTCGCGGGCAAAACCGTTCCGGAGGCGTCGGAGGGGCGAACGCGCGGGGCCGCGAGCGAGGGCGAATCCGCGCGACCCGGAAGCTTATGAACGGAACCCTCCAAAGGCGACGTAATGGACGAAGGGGATCGGCCGACAGACACCGACGGGTCGGCCGGTCGAGACGAGCGGACCGAAGATCACTCGGGGGCGACATCCGATGGGTCGGATGACGGGGTTCCCGACGAATCCGACCGCGCGGTCTCCGGTGGCTCGGGCGACGGTCCCGAGACCGGGCGCGAAGTCGACCTCGGGGACGAGCCCGAATCATCCGGGGGAGCCGTTGTTTCCGGCGAATCCGACATCGGGAGCGAAGCGCAGGGCGCACCGGAATCGGTGGGAGGTCCCGCGTTCGAGACGGAAGAGACGACGACCGCCGACGAGTCGCTTCTACACCGGTTCCGTCACGACCGGGAGGGCGCGCTGATGTGGATCCGGGAGATGTTAGCGAGCGTCGGTGTCGTCCTCCTGATCGGACTGTTGCTGTTCGGCGTCAGCGGCGTGTGGCCGCCAATGGTCGCCGTCGAGTCGGGGAGCATGGAGCCGAACATGCGGGTCGGCGACCTGGTGTTCGTCACCGAGCCCGGCAGGCTCGCGCCGGATGCGGCCGAAAACGGCGTCGGCGTCGTCACCTACCAGGTGGGCCAGGAGGTCGACTACCGCACGTTCGGCTCCTACGGGTCGGTGATGATATACGCGCCTCCGGGGCGGACCGGGTCCCCGATCATCCACCGATCCATGTTCCACGTTACCGAGGGCGAGAACTGGTACGACCGCGCCGACGAGCGCTACCACGACGCCATCGGCTGCGGATCGCTCGCTAACTGTCCGGCGCCGCACGACGGGTACATCACGCTCGGGGACAACAACGGGGCCTACGACCAGGCCAGCGGTCTCTCGCCGCCGGTCAAAGCGGAATGGATCAAGGGGGTGGCCCGCCTCCGGGTCCCGTATCTCGGATACATCCGGCTGATCGCGACGGGGCAGGTAGAGCTGAACGAGGCGATAACGCGGACGGTCGGGAGCGCCCTCCCGGCGGTGAGACCTGGCCTCACGTCGTCGAGCCCCGCGGCGTAGCGCTCGGTGCGTCGACCGGTGTCAGTTGTCGAACCGGGCCTGAACGAACGGCTGCGCGTTCTCGATGTCGCCGAGCCGCGAGTCCGACAGGAGCACCGCCTCGGTCTCTTCGACCGGCACGGAGAGGCCCATCTCCTTCGTCCGACCGTAGCGTCCCTTCGAGACGACGACGGCGTTGACGATGCCGAGCATGTCGAGTTCGCTGATGAGATCGGTGACGCGCCGCTGGGTCAGGACGTCGGCGTCGATCTCCTCGCAGAGCCGCTTGTAGATGTTGAACACCTCTCCGGTGTTGATGTTGTGGACGCCGTTCTTTTCGAGGAGGATGACGGCGAACAGGACGATCTTGCTCTGGGTGGGGAGGGTGCGGACGACCTCGACGACGCGGTCGAGTTCGATCTTGTCCTGGGCCTGTCGGACGTGTTTCTCCGCGACGATCTCGGCCTGCGAGCGCTCCGCGAGCTCGCCCGCGGTGCGGAGGAGGTCGAGCGCGCGTCGCGCGTCGCCGTGTTCCTGCGCGGCGAAGGCGGCGCAGAGCGGGATCACGTCGTCGGTGAGCGCGTCGGGTTTGAACGCGGTGTCGGCGCGGTGCTGGAGGATGTCGCGGAGCTGGTTCGCGTCGTACGGCGGGAAGACGATCTCCTCCTCGCCGAGGCTCGATTTGACGCGGGGGTCGAGGAAGTCGGTGAACTTCAGGTCGTTGGAGATCCCCATGATCGAGATCCGAGAGCGGTCGAGCTCGGAGTTCATCCGCGAGAGGTTATACAGCGTGTCGTCGCCGCTCTTCTCGACGAGCTTGTCGATCTCGTCGAGCATGATCACGACCACGCGCTCGTGGTAGTCGACCGCCTCGAAGAACGTGGAGTAAACGCGGTCGGTGGGCCACCCGGTCATCGGGACCTCCTCCATCTCGTCGGCGTCGTCTTCGAGGGTTTCGATCCGGTCGTCGAGCTCGTCGACAGAGTCGAACTCCGTGGCGGCGAGGGCGGCGGTGGCGTCGCCGATCGGATTTCCTTCGGCGTCCGTCGCGTCCTCGCGGAGGCCTTCGAGCCGCTCTAAGCGGTCGGCGATCACCGCCTGGTTCTCCTCGATGAACGTGTTCGCGAGCTGGGCGAGGACGCGGTACTGGGTGTCGGTCACCTCGCAGTTGATGTACTCGACCTCGCAGGGAACGTCGTACTTCTGGGAGGTGGACTCGAGCTCTTGGGAAACGAACTTCGCCGAGGCGGTCTTGCCGGTCCCCGTCTTCCCGTAGATGAGGATGTTCGACGGGGTCTCGCCGCGGAGCGCGGAGACGAGGATGGTCGCCATCCGGTTGATCTGGTCGTTGCGGTGCGGGAGCTCGTGCGGGGTGTACGAGGGACGGAGGACCTCCTTGTTCTCGAAGATCGGTTCACCGGAGAGGAGGTCGTCGAACAGGCCCTGACTGTCCTCGTCGTCGTCGAGGACGACGCCGTCGAAGTCGACGTCGGGCGACGACCGGTCGCGACCGCCGTTGTCGAGCCCCGCCGTTTCGGGTCGAGCGTCGCTCGAGGAGTCCGATTGGTCCAGATTGTCGTCTGATTGGTTCAGGTCGGTGCCCGATTGACCGAGTTCCGATCCCGCGTCGGTGTTGCGGTCACCGAGGTCGCGGTCGGATCCCGTCGGATCGTCGGGGTGGAAATCTTCGAGGTCAGGGTCGTCGGTGTCGGAGTTACCGACACCGGAGTCGCCTGGGTCGGAGTCGCTGCTGTGATCCGTCTCGTCGTCGTCCGGATCGGTGCCGCCGTCGGCCCGCGGTGTGTGATCTCCTTCGTCCATGTGAACCCCTCTGTTTCAGGTGGAGACGGTCGAGCAGGACGCTTGAGAGGCCGTCTCCGGTCGGAAATACGCGTTCGCGGTCAGATTCGAGACCGACCACGTCCAGTTGATACAGTCGAACCAGATGAAGAGACGGTACAAAAGTGTTCCTCTCTGGAGTTGAAACGTCCCTCTCTCACGAGATGTCGAGGCAGTCGAGAGGCGGTTCGGGTCTACCGAGGGGGCGGTCGAACGGGTCGAGAGGGCGTAGAACTAGAAACGACGAGCGACGAGATCCCGTTCCTCTTTGACTAAGATCACTTGATATAGCGACTTTTAACCCCTGACACGGCTGATTCGAAGATCTTGCGATCGCGTCGTGACCGTTGGTATCCCGACTGCGAGGTCCGCCGATCGGTTTCGACTCCCCGGCTCGGGCCCACAGTCTCCGAGTCCGGCGAGGCGGTTCGATCGGGTACACCCCCACACCCCTTCGTTTCGGGTGGAACGGCAGACGGGTGGGTGGGGGTCCTGAGCTGTGAGTTGTATACCGGTGGTTTTATTACAAATACAATATAATAGTACCCTCGACAAACCCTCTAATATTATATTCGTTGTGGCATAATTATTTTATTACTAATCTTTCCTTGAATTATCTGGGGGCGCCTAGATCCACCGCGAATACCTATCGACCACCCCGTCGCTCTTCGCGGTTCCACTCGAAACGAAGGGGTGGGGGGAGGGCTCCCGATCGGCTTTCGGGAGATCGACGGCCGATCCCTCCTGGCTTCCTGACAACGTCTGACTACTGCGCCTCCGTCCATCGAAGTGGGTCCAACGAATATCACGGTCGACGCCGATAGTTTTACCAATCGGTAAACAAACCGTACACACACCTATGAGACGATTCCGTATCTCGGACGAGGTGGCTCGATGACCGATACCGGCGACACCGACACTGGCGACACCAACACTAGCGACACCGGAGCCGACGACACTGGGGCCAACGACACTGGCGACACCGGAGCCGACAACACTAGGGCCGACGGTCCCACCGGCGGCGGACGGATCCTCGACGGCGTCACCGTTCTCGACCTCTCGACGTTCGTCACCGGTGGCTTCTGCTCGGCGATGCTCGCGAATCAGGGGGCGGAGGTCGTCAAGATCGAACAGCCCGGCTACGGCGACGCCGTCCGCCACTCCGGCCCGCCGTTCATCAAGGGGGAGTCGCCGTACTACTGGACCCTGAGCTACGGGAAGAAGAGCCTCGAACTCGACCTGAAGAACGACGACGCGAAGGAGGCGCTGTACGAACTCGTCGAGGAGGCGGACATCTTCATCCAGAACTTCCGCCCGGGCACCGCAGAGCGACTCGACGTCGACTACGACACGCTCACCGAGCACAACGAGGACCTGATCTACCTCGCGATCTCGGCGTTCGGACAGACCGGACCGTGGCGCGAGCGGTCCGGGTACGACCTCCTCATCCAGGGGATGAGCGGGATCATGAGCGTCACCGGCGAGGCGGACCGCCAGCCGGTGAAGGTCGGCCTCCCGATGACGGACCTGATCACGGCGATGTGGGCGGCCTTCGGCGCGACGACGGCCCTCTACCGCAGAGAGCGGACCGGCGAGGGCGAGTACATCGACCTCGGGATGCTCGAGGCCACCCTCCCGTGGCTCACGAAGCAGGCCGGGATGGTGTTCGCCGGCGAGGAGACGAAGCGGATGGGGACGAAAGACCCCGTCCTCGCGCCGTACCAGACGTTCGAGACGAAAGACGGGTTCATCAACATCTGTATCCTCAACGAGAAGCTCTGGGGCGAGCTCTGCGAGGCGCTCGACCGGCCGGACCTCCCCGAGGACGACCGCTTCGAGCAGAACGCGGACCGCGTGGAACACCTCGACGAGCTCGAAGCCGAGATCGAGGCCACCC
Source organism: Halorubrum sp. SP3 (assembly GCF_005435195.1). Lineage (NCBI taxonomy): Archaea > Methanobacteriati > Methanobacteriota > Halobacteria > Halobacteriales > Haloferacaceae > Halorubrum > Halorubrum sp. SP3. The sequence goes on from NZ_SGTU01000011.1 coordinate 21,891, forward strand.
TCGCGGACAAGACGACCGACGAGTGGATCGAGGTCATCGCCGAGGACGCGGGCGTCCCCGCCGGCCCGGTATACAGCGTCGAGGAGGCGCTGAACAGTCCCCAGATCGAGGCCCGCGGCACCATCACCGAGATCGAACACCCCGAACTCGGCGACGTGCCCGTGATCGAACACCCGCTCAAGTTCCGCAACGCCGAGAGCGGCTTCGAACTCCCCCCGCCGCTTTTAGGCGAACACAACCGCGAGGTGTTCCGCGAACGCGGCTACTCCGAGGCCGAGATCGACCGCCTCGCGGAGCTGGGCGTGTTCGGCGACGACGCGGACGACGGCGAGACTCCCGACGACGCAGACAGCGGCGAGACTCCCGACGACGCGGACAGCGGCGAGACTCCCGACGACGCGGACGAGCATGACGACTGAGGTCCGCGTCGGCGGCGTCGGCATGACGCCCTTCGAGAGCGACTCGGGGCGTTCGCTCACCGACCTGGCGGCAACGGCCGCCGAGCGCGCCCTCGACGACGCCGCGGTCGACCTCAACGACGTCGACGCGCTCCACTTCGGCAACGCGCTCGCCGAGGCGCTCGACGAGAGCGCGGGGCTCGCGAACGCGCTCGCGGCCGCCCTCGGCCTCGACGGCGCGTCCGCGGACCGGATCGAGAACACGAGCGCGACCGGCGCGAGCGCCTTCCACCGGGGCGTCGACCGCATTGAAAGGGGCGAGGCCGACGCCGCGCTCGTCGTCGGCGCCGAGAAGATGTCCGCGGGCGACACGCGGAGCGTCACCGAAGCGATCAGCCGCCTCGTCCACCGCCGCGAGTACGCGCAGGGGATCACGCTCCCCTCCTTCGGCGGGCTCGCCGCCGGCGCCTACCTGGACCGCCACGACGCGCCCCGCGAGGCGCTCGCCGCGGTCGCCGCGAAGAACCACGCCAACGCGGTCGACAACCCCGTCGCGCAGTTCCGCAAGTCGATCGACGTCGAGGACGCCCTCGACTCCCCGGTCGTCGCCGCACCGCTCCGGCTGTACGACTGCTGTCCGATGTCGGACGGCGCCGCCGCGGTCGTCCTGACCCGAGCGGGCGACGCCGACGCTGACGCCGCCACCGCCGACACCGGTCACCCGCCCGCGCCCCGCGTCGCCGGCGTCGCAAGCGCGACGGGCACCCACGCCGTCGCCGAGCGACCGGACCCGCTCTCGATCGACTCCGTTCGGACCGCCGGCGAGCGCGTCTTCGACCGCGCCGGGATCCGTCCCGACGACGTCGACGTCGCCTGTATCCACGACGCGTTCACCGTCCTCGAACTGATCGAACTGGAGGAGCTGGGCTTCTACGACGCCGGCACCGCGTGGGAGGCGACGCTCGACGGCGACACCGCCCTCGACGGCGACCTCCCTGTCAACCCCGGCGGCGGGCTCAAGGCCCGCGGCCATCCGCTCGGGGCGACGGGCCTCTCGCAGATCGTCGAACTCGTGTGGCAGCTGCGGGGCGACCTCCCCGCGGGCCGCCGCGTCGACGGCGCGGAGACGGCGTTCGCGATCAACGTCGCCGGGTTCGGGAACAACAGCGTCTGTACGGTGTTGCGCGCGTGACGGATCCGGACAGCGAAGTCCCGGAGAACGGCGCCCCCGCGGACCGCGACCTCCCCGCGGACGACCTCCTCGCGGACCGGGAGCTCCCCGCGGACCGCGCCTTCGTCTGCGACGACTGCGGTCGCCGCTGGTACTACGACCGGCGCCGCTGCCCGGACTGCGGCCGCTCGTCGGCGGACGCCTCGACGGTTCGACTCGAAACCGGGGCGGTCATGGCGACGACGACCGTCGAGACCACGCCGTCCGACGTCCGCGCGCCGAACCACCTCGCGCTGGCCCGGTTCGACGAGGTTCAGCTGATCGCACAGGCCGCCGACGGCGACCTGGCCCCCGGGGACACCGTTCGGTTCGACGGTTCCCACCGACTTCGCGACGGACGCGAGCGAACCGATCCGCGGCTCGTCGCGGTCGACGACTCCTGACGCCGGGTCAGACTTCGGCGGGAAACGCCGGGTCAGACTTCGGCGGGAAACGCCGGCGGAAAAAGGCGACCCCTCGGCTACTCCGTCCGTTCCAGCGACTCGAAGATGAACTCGTCCATCGCCTTCCGGGCCTCCTCGGGCGCGTCCTCGTGACCGAGCGAGATCCGGCGCCCGCGCGCGGCGTGGATGACGTCGGTCACCAGCTGGCCCATCCGCTCCGCGTCGACGTCGCGGAAGACGCCCTCCTCGATCCCCTCCTCGACGACCTCGACGATGCTGCCGCGGATGCGCTCGTAGTGCTCGTTAAACACCTCGCGGTGGTCGCCGTCGTTTTGCGCCTGCGTGTACAGCTCGTGGTACACCTTCATCCGGTCCCAGTGGCTGAACTCCTCGAACTCGGGGCCGAACAGGCACTGGTCGACGCGGGCGCGGAGCTCGGTCCGCGGGTCCGCGTCCCCGTCGACGACCACGCTCCCCTCGTACTGGTCGATGATGTGTTCGAGGAACGAGGACATCAGGTCGTACTTCCCGTCGAAGTGATAGTGGATCACCTGCCGCGTGAGGTCCATCTCCTCCCCGATGTCGCGCATCCGGAGGTCCTTGTACCCGTGCTTGCTCAGCGCGCGGAACGTCGCCTCCATGATGACCTCCTTCGTGTCCTTCGAGGACACCGTCTCCCCGCCGGACTCGTCGGCGGGGTCCTCTCCGGGAGGGCTCCCCTCGGAGGGCCGCTCCCGGGAGGCGTCGTCGCCGCCGTCGGTCGGGGACTCGACGGATTCGCCCGCCGATCCGCCCTGTGATTCGCTCATACCCACACTCTACGGGTGAGGTACATAATACGATTGGCTCTCACTGCGTTTACCGTCCGGTAAAGTTTTAACCTCTTGGTCAAACCCTATTATCGAACATGACACAGACGATCGTTCGAAACGGGACCGTGGTCTCGCTCGACCCGGACGTGGGGGAGTTCGAGGAGGCCGACGTCCTGATCGAGGACGGCGAAATCGTCGAGGTAGGCACCGGACTTGCGGCGTCGAACGCGGAGGAGATCGACGCTTCCGGGAAGATCGTCGTCCCCGGCTTCGTCGACTCGCACATCCACCTCGCGCAGACGCAGGTACGCGGTATCGCCGGCGACTGGTCGCTCATGGGCGAGTACTTCGACCATATGCTCGGTAACATCACCGGGCTCTATCAGCCCGAGGACATGTACCTCGGCGGTCTCTACGGCGCCTTCGAGAAGCTCTACACCGGGACGACGACGGCGCTCGACTGGTCGTACCCCAACACGCTCGAACACGGCGAACGCGCCGTCGACGCGCTGAAGGACACCGGACTGCGCGCGGTGTACACCTACGGTCCGCCGGGCGACGACGCGGCGAAGTGGTGGTACGAGAGCGACGTGGGCCTCCCCGAGGAGAACATCCGTAGCCTCCACGAGGAGAAGATCCGCGACGACGACCTGCTCACCCTCGCGCTCGGGCTCCGCGGCCCCGACTTCTGCGTCCCCGAGACCGCTCGCGCGGACCTGGAGCTGGCGCGCGACCTCGGCGTCCTCTCGACGATCCACATGGGCGCCGCGCTGTGGCCGTCCTCCGAGTACGGCGACGACTACCAGGGCTTCGGCGCCATCGAGGACATGCTCGGCCCCGACGTCAACGTCGCCCACGGGAACCACTTCACCCAGGAGGACATCGACCACGCCGTCGAGCAGGGGGTCTCCTTCTCGTCGACGCCGGAGGTCGAGATGCAGATGGGCCACGGCATCCCCGTCACCGGAAAGGTGCTCGAGGCCGGCGGCCGCCCGGCGTGGGGCGTCGACGTCTGCTCGAACGTCAGCGGCGACATGGGGAGCCAGATGCGCATCGGGATGCAGCTCCAGCGCATGTTCGACAACCAGGCGGTGTTAGAGGGCGACGAGGAGGTCACCGAGGTGAGCATCTCCGCGCGCGATACCCTCGAAATGGCCACCATCGAGGGCGCGAAGGCGCTCGGCCTCGACGACGAGATCGGGACGATCACGCCCGGCAAGCGCGCCGACCTCGTCCTGTTCGACGCCGACGACTTCATGACCGCCCCCAGCCACAACCCGGTCCAGACCGTCGTGTTCCAGACCGATCCCTCGCACATCGACACCGTCCTCGTCGACGGCGAGGTCGTCAAGCGCGACGGCGAGCTGACGAACCCGAAGGTTGACGAGGAGTTCGACCGGTTCGTCGCCTCCGGCGAGCGCCTCCTCGACGAGGCCGGGATCGACCTGTAACACCGGCCGACGCGCCCCCTTCACCGACCGAACTAACCTCTCGACTCACTACTCACCTCACATGCGAATCGGACAATACCGAACGACGGACGAACAGACACCGTGGCCCGGCGTCGCGACCGACGACGGCGTCGTCGACCTCGCCGAGGCCGGCGCCGCCGCCGGCGTCCACGTGCCCGACCGAACCAGCGACCTCCTCGCCGACTGGGAGTGGCGCCGCAAGGCCGACCTCGCGGTCGAACACGCCGCGGAGACGGGCGTCGGCGTCCGCGACCCTACCGACCTCGAGCGCGCCGCCCCCGTCGACGACCCGCGGAAGGTCGTCTGCGTCGGACTGAACTACCGCGACCACGCCGAGGAGGGCGACAACGAGATCCCGGACGAGCCCGTCCTCTTCTCGAAGTTCCCCACCTCGGTCGTCGGCCCAGACGACGCGGTCCGATGGGACCCCGAGTACACCGAGAAGGTGGACTACGAGGCCGAGCTCGTCGCCGTCATCGGCGAGCGCGCCCGCCGCGTCGACCCCGAGGACGCCCTCGACCACGTCGCCGGCTTCACCGTCGGCAACGACGTCTCCGCGCGCGACCTCCAGCACGGCGACGGCCAGTGGGTCCGCGGGAAGAGCCTCGACACCTTCGCCCCGACCGGCCCCGACCTCGTCACGACCGACGAGATCGACGACCCGCACGACCTCGAGATATTCGCCGAGGTCAACGGCGAACGGCTTCAGGAGTCGTCGACCGAGAACCTGATCTTCGGCGTCGACGAGCTGATAGCCTTCTGTAGCCGGGCGTTCACGCTCGAACCCGGCGACCTGGTGTTCACCGGCACGCCCCCCGGCGTCGGCGTCTACCGCGAGCCCCCGGTGCTGCTCGGCGACGGCGATTCGGTCACTATCGGCGTCGAGGGCGTCGGCGAACTGACGAACGAGTTCGAGACGGAGTAGGACCGCCCTGTTGTCGAATATTTATAAGAGATTACCAGCGTCGCGACTTCCGTTGAAATACTACACTCTAGACGCATTCTCGCCGGAAACGGTTGGTCACCAAACGCTGATTTTTGATCCAGTGCGGGAGTACGTGTAGTACGTCGTGAGTGGGATCATTTATAAACCAGAGTGCGGTATTGCTGTCGGCTGTTTATAAATGACTAACGCTGCTGAGATGGCGGTCTCCAAAGCCCCAGTCGCGACGGCTCGCGCGCCTTGCTGCGCTCCTCAGTCGCTCGTTTCACTCGCTCCTTGCGGTGCTTGCTGCGGCGTGCTTCGCCCTCGCGACTGTCCCTTTGAGTCCCGGCCCGCACCGCTCAGTACCGCAGCCTCACGCCTCCCCAGCCTCGCGGTTCGCGCTCTCCGAGCGCTCACCGCGTCCCTCGCGGGCTGGCTCGCGGCCTCCGCTTCGCTCCGGCCGCTCGCAGGCGCGCCACCGCCGGCTATTTCTAAGTGTTTGTCGCCGCCGATAGCGTCTTTTTAAATATCGAATCGCTGCTACCGATCTGCGATACCCACTCCCGTTCTCGCTCGTCGCTGTGTTCGTACAGACCGGAACGACTCGCAATATACCACTTTTTGAGGATAATATGCCTGAAAAATCGGACTCTAACCGTGGCAGTCCGTCCTAATCGACTCATTTCATCGGCAGAGTTTTCAGACCGTTTCTTAATAAGAATAGTATGCCTAATAAGAAAGAAACAATCTCGATCGAACTGCGATATCCGTTTCCGGAGGATCGGGTGTTTCGATACCAAGCGATGGAGGACGTTCTTGCGGTCCTCATCGATCAGCCATACGCGGCGTACTCGATGAGCGAACTCGCGAGTCTCACGGGAGCGAATCAGGGGACGATCTCGAAGGCGGTGAAGCTGCTTTCCGGGCTTGATGTCGTCGAAACGGCACAGGACGGTCGGACCCGGCAGGTCCGGATCAACCGCGAGCGGCTCACGAAACCGGATCCGATTCTCTCGATCCCGCAGAGCGAGTTTCACCACCCGGTCCGGGCCTTCCTCCAACGAGCTCAAGAGGAGCTGGACGAGGTAGTCGGTGTCGTCCTATTCGGCAGCGTCGCTCGGGGGGAAGCGGATAGGACCAGCGACATCGACCTACTGGTGGTCGTCGACGGGGACCGAACGGCCGCTCGTCGGACCATCCAGTCGATCGTCAGCGACCTCGAGGACCGACGGTTCGAAGGGAACCGCTACACCTACCAGCCGCTCGTCGAATCGACGGACAGCGTCAGCCGAATCGGCGACGAGCTTCGTCCCCAGTTCGACGACGGCATCACGTTGGTCGATTCCGACCGCCTCTCAGAGCTCCGAACTGAGGTGTACAGCGATGAATGACGATATCCGGGATCGATTGGCGGAGGCCGAGCGGAGCTTCGAGGGCAGTCCCGGAACGATCGAAGAGGGTCTGGACGTCGACGACGCGGAGCTGGTCCAACTTCGCCGTGCCTGCCGGCTGTTGGAGGTCGGATCGAACCTCCTCGACCGAGGGTACTACACGGTCGTAATCGAGTCGGCGTTCGTCGCCATCGAGCGCACGATTCAGTTCCGGCTGATCCACGACGGAGCGATGTCGCCCTCGGAGGTCATCAGCAGCCACCGGCGGCTCTACCAACGCGGGGCCGAGATCGGTCTCTACGACGACGCCTTCGGGGACGACCTCGCCGAGCTGTGGAACCGGAACCGAACGGAGACCTACTACAGGCTTGGAATAGCAACGAAGGAACAGGCCGAGGCAATGCCCGGGCTGGCCGGGGGTATCCACCGACACCTCGTCGACGTGACTCGGGTGTCACACGAGTGTCTCTGTCGGGGGTAGCTCCCTCGAACCGCAGTCCTCGTCGCTCTCTTCGTTCGCGACCCGCTCGCACGGTCGTCTCACGGCCGGCTCCCGGGCACACACGGAGGCGTGTCGCGCCTCTTAAAGACGACTCAGAGCCGCCGGCGATGCCACCATACCGTGAACTCATTTAAATAGCCTACTCCGCCAGCCCGAACACGTCTCGCGGGTTCTCGTACACGACGGTCCGGATGTCCTCGACGTCGATACCGTACCGGTACAGCTCGAATATCGCCCGTTTCACCGCGTACGGGTCCGTGCGCAGCACGTTCGCGGTGTCGGTGTCGATCATAATTCGCTCCGGCCCGTACTCGTCGATCGCGTTCGCCACGTCGGCGGCGTCGACGCCCACGAGCCACGAGTGGCCGATGGTGTAGCTCAGGTAGCAGTCCGTCTCGGTCATCAGGTACTCGGTGTTGTTCGCGTCCGCGTGCGAGGCGACCACGCGCTCCTCGTCGAGGCCGGCGTCGGCGGCCGCCCCCACGTCGCGCTTCACGGCCTCCAGCGCCGGGTTCTCGCCGTCGAGGACCGGGTCGGTGCCGAGGCCCGCGTTCTTCTCGTACCCGGGGGTCACGCCGAGGTCGTCGCGGTACTCCCGCTTCGCGTCGGGCGTCGTGTTCGGTGTGTGGAGCAGGACGGGGAGGTCGTGGTCGGCGGCCAGCTCCATCTGCGCCCCGACGACCGCCTGCTGCTCGTCGACGTCCCAGCGCTCGACGTGCTGGCTCGGGACGACGCCGGTCTCCCCGACTGCGACGACCTCGTCGAGCGCGCAGTAGTCGTCCATCGCCGCGAGCAGCTCGTCGGGGTTCTCGATCCGGACGCCGGTGTGGACGCCGAGCCCCAGCTTCGCCTCGAAGAAGTGGTTGCGCTCGATCGCCCGCCGGCGGTTGATCGCGTCGTCCCAGAGGAAGCGGATGTCGCTCGCCTCCACGGGCTTGTAGGGGGTCCAGTGGTATCCCGACGACACCATCACCATCGACCGGCAGCCCGAGAGGGCGTACCGCTCGCGGTCCTCCCACGAGAGCGTGTGCGCGTGGTTGTGCGGGTCGATCCACGGAATGTTCAGCAGTTCGGTCGGGAGGTCCGGGTCCGAGCCGTCGAGGAACGCGGCGTCCGTCGGGCGAACGGTGGCGTGTGGCGCGGTCATGCCTCCACCGTCGTCCCCCGGCCACTTAGCGTTTTACAGATTGGTAAAACTTTATTATGCGTCCGACTGACTTCCGAATATGACACTGTTGATCGGGACAGACTCGGGGCTGTACCGAACGGACGACGTCCCCTTCGAGCGCGACGAGCTCGACCCCGTCCTCGACTGCGGGGTCGTCACCGCGGTGAAGTCGTGGGACCACACCGAGGGCGTGTTCGTCGCCTCCTCGACGGGCGCGTACCGCTCGCTCGACGGCGGGGAGACGTGGACCGACCTGGAGGTCCCCCTCGGCGACCGCTTCTGGCACGCCGGACAGAGCGAGGTGTGGTCGATCCTCGCGACCGCGGACGGCGCGCTGTACGCCGGCACGAACGACCCCTACGTCTTCCGCTCGGTCGACGGCGGCGAGACGTGGACCGAGCAGAAGGGGTTCCGCGAGCTCCCCTCCCGCGGCCACTGGGAGTCGCCGATCGACCCGCACTACGCCCGGCTCCGCGCGCTGGAGGCGGTCCCCGGCCGCCCGGAGCACCTGGTCGCCGGGGTCGAAGCGGGCGGGATCCACGTCAGCCGCGACGGCGGCCGCACGTGGTCCGACCACCGGGACGCCATCGTCGACGACGTCCACCAGGTTCTCCCCATCTCGGAGGACGTCTGGCTGGCGGCGACCGGCTACCTCGACCACGACTTAGAGAACCTCGGCCTCGGCCACGCGGTCGGCGAGGGCGGGCTGTGGCGGACGACCGACGCGGGCGAGTCGTGGGACCGGCTCGACGTCGGCAGCGACTTCTCGTACATCCGCCGGGTGTTCGTCCACGACGGTCGGGTGATCTTCTGCGGCGGCGAGGAGGCGCCCCCGGCGTGGGTGAACGACGACCACGAGGTCGCGCTGTTCGAGTCGACGAACTTCGGCCGCGACTTCGAGCGCGTCGACTTCCCCGGCGAGCCCCACGAGATAATCGAGACGTGGGCGGTCCACGACGGCGACGTGGTCTGCGGCTCCGGCCTCTTCGACGTGCCCGACGAGCGCGACGACGTGGCGGGCCGGATCATGCGGCGTCTCGACGGCGAGGGCGACGAGGGGCCGACCTACGAGACGGTCGGTCGCGTCGACGCGAACGTCAGCCGGATCGAGGTGGTCTGAATGGCGGACGAAGCGGAATCGCCGGCCGGACCCGACGACGCCGACCGCGACGCGCCGTCGCTGCTCGGCCGCTCGCTGTACGGCGGCGTCCTCGCGTACATGGCCGTCGACGGCTTCAAGAACAACGACAAGCGGGTCTCGGTCGCCGAGGAGAAGGGCGTCCCGATGCCGGACGTCCTCGTCCCGTTCGTCACCGGGATGCTGCTGGTCGCCGACCTCGGGATCGTCCTCTGGCGCCTCCCGCGGGCGGCCGCGGGCGCGCTCGTCGTCTTCTTCCTCGGGACGACGCCCGCCATCCACGACTTCTGGACGATGGAGGGGAAAGAGCGCCACGGCAACAAGATCAACTTCCTGAAGAACCTCGCGCTTCTCGGCGGGGCTATCGTCTTCCTCGACGCCGCGAGCGAGAGCGACGAGGGAGTCCGAGAGGGCGACGGGGAGTAGTCCCGGTCCCCGAATTTCCGGTTCCTCCGGCGCCGACGCTCCGGATCGGAGATGTCTGACGCAGTTGTTAAGTGAGAGCGGCGAGGAGCCTACCGTAATTCCCCGAACGGGCGTCGAGCGCTCGGATCGAACGGCGCCGCGAAACGACCGCGGTGTTCGGGAAAACCACACGGATTGGAGGTCAGGATGGGACTGCTCACGAACCTCAGAGACAGCATATCGCGGGTCACGGACGGCCTGTTCGCGGCCGACGAGCCCAAGCGGATCGGGATCTACGGACCGCCGAACGCCGGTAAAACGACCCTCGCAAACCGGATCGCACGCGACTGGACGGGTGACGCCGTCGGCCCCGAGAGCCACATCCCCCACGAGACTCGCCGGGCCCGCCGGAAGGAGGGCGTGGAGATCGAACGCAACGGGCGCAAGGTCACCATCGACATCGTCGACACCCCCGGGGTGACGACGAAGGTCGACTACAAGGAGTTCTTGGACCACGACATGGAGAAGGACGACGCCGTCCGCCGGTCGCGCGAGGCGACCGAGGGCGTCGCGGAGGCGATGCATTGGCTCCGCGAGGACGTCGACGGCGTCATCTACGTGCTCGACTCGACGACGGATCCCTTCACCCAGGTGAACACGATGCTGATCGGGATCATCGAGTCGCAGGACCTCCCGGCGCTGATCCTCGCGAACAAGACGGACCTGGAGGGGTCGGACGTCCAGCAGATCGCGAACGCCTTCCCGCAACACGAGACGATCCCGCTGTCCGCGCTGGAGGGCGACAACATGGACGAAGTGTACACCAAAATCGCGGAGTACTTCGGCTGATGCCCGGCCCGAAAGCCAACGTCGACGCCGCGGACGACCCCGACGATCCCGACGACTCCGGCGACGGCGTCCGGATCGACATGATAAGCGGCGCTCGGATGCAGGGGCTCACGACCATGGAGAAGATCCGGCTCATCCTCGACGGCGTCCGCGACGGCAATATCGTCATCCTCGAGGAGGGGCTCTCCCCGGACGAGGAGTCGCGCCTCATCGAGGTGACGATGACCGAGATCAGTCCGGACGACTTCACCGGCATCGAGATCGAGACGTACCCGAAGGCCGAGGCGGGCGACCAGAGCTTCCTCGACAAGCTGATGGGCCGCGAGTCGACGCAGAAGCTCACGGTGATCGGCCCGGCGAACCGCATCGAGACGCTACACAAAGACGAGAACCTCATCAGCACGCTCGTCTCCCGCAAGTAGATGCCCCACCAGTGTACCTCCTGCGGGCGGACGTTCCCCGACGGCTCCAAGGAGATGCTGTCGGGGTGTCCCGACTGCGGCGGGAACAAGTTCCAGTTCAAGCCCGCCGGCGCGACGGACGAGACCGCGTCCGCCGGAAACGACGCCGGCTCCGGCGGCGACGAGGGAGGTCCGGTCGCCGGCAACGAACCCGACCGGTCGCCCTCGACCTCGGACGATCGGCCGACGCCGGACGACGGCGCCGCAGACCCGAACTCGAGCGACCCCGCGGACGCGACGCCGTCCGAGGCGGCAGCGGCCGACGCGTCGGGGCGGGTCGACCCGTCGTCCGCGAGCGAGGCGTCCGAGAGCGTCGACCCGCCGTCTCCGAGCGACGGCACGGAGCAGATCGCTGACCGGAGCGACGAGGACACCGCGCAGGCGAGCGCGCGTTCCGAGGTGGTCTCGTCGGACGAACTCGACCGCGCGAGCCGCGAGGTCGACCCGGCCGACACCGCGGAGCCGCCGGCGGAGGGGGAACCCCAACCCGGCATCGACGCCCTCCGAGACGAGCTCAACGAGCAGTTCGAGAGCATTCGGATCGTCAGCCCGGGGCAGTACGAGCTCAACCTGATGGAGCTGTACGACAGACAGGAGTACATCATCTCCCTCCAGGAGGACGGCCGGTACGTAATCGAGATGCCCGACGCGTGGGGCATCGAGGACGAGTAGTCCGTCCCCTCGTCCCGACCGACCACGGCGTCCCGCGCTCCTCGCCACCCGGCCCTGTTGTCGGTGATCGATAGTCCGGTTTTCGTGGCCGCTCGGCGGCCGTTTCGGGCGATCCGGCGCTTCGGGCGACCCTTGTCGAAGAAGATACTGTTATCCGGCTTCCTCCGCTACGGGGTCGCATGTTTACCGATCGCTTCCCCCGATCCGGCCGGCGTTCCGGCCTCGATCCGGACCGCGCTGTCCCGACCGCCCCGCGTCGACCTGATGGTGACCGCTCTGATGGAGACCGATCTGAGGGGGACCGACCCGCCGGAGACCGACTCTCACGGGCTCCTGACGAGGTAGCCATATGCGCGTAGTCGCGAAGTTCGGCGGCACGAGCCTCGGCAGCGGCGACCGGATCGAGCGCGCGGCCGACTCGGTGGCGAGCGCGGTCGCGGCCGGCCACGAGATCGCGGTCGTCGCGAGCGCGATGGGGTCGACCACCGACGACCTCCTCGACGACATCACCTTCGAGACGGACGACGCCGACCGCGCCGAGATCGTCTCGATGGGCGAGCGGACCAGCGTCCGAATGCTGAAGGCCGCGCTCTCGGTTCGCGACGTCGACGCCGTCTTCCTCGAGCCCGGGCATCCCGACTGGCCCGTGGTCACGGACGAACTGGGCGAGGTCGACGTCGAGGAGACGAAGAAGCGCGCGCGGAAGATCGCCGCCGAGATGGACGGCGTCGTCCCGATCATCACCGGGTTCCTCGCCGAGGACCACGACGGAAACGTCACCACGCTCGGGCGCGGCGGGTCGGACACGACCGCGGTCATGCTCGGCAACTACATGGACGCCGACGAGGTCGTGATCGTCACTGACGTGGAGGGCGTGATGACCGGCGACCCGCGGGTGGTCGAGGGCGCGCGTAACGTCGGCCAGATAACCGTCGACGAGCTGCGGAACCTCTCCTTCCGCGGTGCCGAGGTGGTCGCGCCCTCCGCGCTCTCGTACAAGCACGAGGGGCTCGCGGTTCGGGTCGTCCACTACCAGCACGGCGACCTCCTCCGCGGCGGCACCCGGATCGAAGGCCAGTTCGAGAGCCTGATCGACATGCGCGAGGAGCCGCTGGCGTGTCTCACCATCGCGGGCCGAGCGATCCGGAACCGCCCCGGGATCCTCTCCGAGCTGTCGAACGCGCTCCGCGCCGAGGAGATCAACATCGACGCGGTCGCCTCGGGGATGGACTCGGTCACCTTCTACGTCGACGTCGACGTCGCCGAGACCGCCGAGGCGCTGCTCCACGAGGCGGTCGTCACCGACGAGGCGCTCTCCTCCGTCACCGTCGCCGATCCCATCGCCGTGATCCGCGTCACGGGCGGCGAACTCCCCAACCAGTCGGGCGTCATCCAGGACATCATCGCGCCCATCGCCGAGGCCGGCATCAACATCATCGACCTGATCACGAGCGCGACCTCCGTCGCGGTGTTCGTCGACTGGAACGACCGCGAGGAGGCGCTCGAAATCGTTCAACAGCGGTTCGACTGATCCGAACGGCCTCGTCCGACGCTCGGACCCCCGGATTCGCCGTCGTCGAAACCTTCCAGCTCCCGTGACAAAAGGCCGCTCAGGACGGCCGTCGTCGCCGCCGAGTCGGGGTTACCGCCTCGCTGTCCTCAGCCCAACGGACGGAGTTCGCTCCGGGACTCACCACCGGTGGCCGCCGATGTCCACGATCGAATGACACCGGGCGCACTCGGAGACGACGAGGGGGTCCGACGAGGACTGGTTCGTCACGTCGTCGTCCGGACCGGTCGGGCCGCCGCACCGCTTACAGACCATCGTACGATTCGCTTCCATCAGGGTCGCTCAGACGCGCCCGGCGGAGATAACTCATGCCATTTGGCATCAACCGGCTCGCCAGTCGAGCGGTCCGTCCGGATTCGACTCCGGCGCCGACGCTGTGAGAGGCGCACGCGCCATATCCGATATATCCGCGAAACACAGCCCTAACGGCGCATTTCGACGAACCCATGAACCGGATTTTCAGGCCGCTCCGGGCCTCAGCCTTCCGGCTCGAACCGGTACCGCGTCGTCGACGCGCCGTCGATCCGCGGCCCCGAGCCGACCGCCTCGAACCCGATCGACTCGGACGCGTCGGCCGCGGTCCCGTCGGTCGGCAGGACGGCCTCGACGGTCATTCCCTCCCGGGTCGCGAACCGCACCGGCTCCTCGAACAGGCGGCGGACCGCGTCCGGGTCGCCCTCGACGTTCGTCACGTGAACGGCCCCGTCGCGCACGTCGAACGAGACGAACCCGCTGACCGCGTCGACGGGAGTGTCTTCGCCGTCGTCGTCCGAATCGCCTTCGGGCGCGACTCCGCCCGTCGTCGCGACGCGCACCGATCGGTCGTGGATCATGTTCCGGACGACGCCTTCCGGGCGACCCGTCATCGACGCTAGGGCCGCGGCGTCGGCCTCGACCGCGTCACGGACTCGCATACCGTTGGACTCTCGCCCGCCGATATAAAATCGCCGCACGCTCGCCGCGGACCGGATGATTTTAACGACCGGCGGACGCAGGAACTCGCATGAACAAATCGACCCAGATCGTCGTCGGCACGGTCGGCGTCTCGGCCGTCCTCTCGGTCCTCATCATCCTCTCGTACGTCTTCGCCTGATGTTCTCGCCCCGGCCGCTCGACGACGACCTCGCGGCGGTCCGCGACCGGTACGCACCGGAGTCGCCCGTCCTCGACGTGGACTCCGACTTCGAGACGCTCCCGCCGGCCGCCGCGGAGGACCTAGGTCTCTTCGTCGACGGGCTCGACCCCGCCTCGTACCCCGCCGAGTGGCTCCCCGAGGCGGTGCCGGACCTGCTCCGGAAGCACGCCGGACCCGCGTTCACCGTCGGGCTCCCGGGCGACGGGACGGTCGTCCGGACGACGCAGACCGACCCGCCCGCCGTGCTCGTCAAGCGGCGCGCGGAGGGGACGCCCGACGACTTCCTCGCCTTCCTCGTCGCGGAACGGCTGGTTCAGATCGGCCGCGAGCCGGGGCCCGGCACCGTGGGCGGCGAGAACTCGGGCGGGAGTGACGCGCCCGGCCTCCCGGAGTCGTTCCTCCCGTTCTTCGGCGATCGCTACCGCGACCTCGACGCGGCGATCCGCCGCCCGGACCCGGAGACGGGAGCCTCGACCACGGGCTTCGGCCCGACCGACGCCTTCCAGGTCGCGAACGCGCTGTTCGACGCGTGGGTCGGCCTCCGCGTCCGCGACGCGTTCGCGTCGTGGGAGGGCGAGTACCCCCGGCTGTTTGACGCGTGGATCGACGCGGGCGAGCGGCTCTCCGGCCGGCTCGGCGACCTCTCCGGCGAGGTCGCCCGCGGGGAGACCGACTTCGCGGCCGCGACGGAGTACGCCTGCTCGGCGGTGAAACACGACCTCGACCTCCCGGCGCCGTACGGCGCGCTCGACACGACCGCCTACCGGGATCGCGGGGCGGACTACGCCGTCGCGTGGGCGGAGAAGACGTTCGCAGCGCTCGTCGACGACGAGGAGTGAAACGGCGACCGCGGTCGAAATCGCGCTTCTCAGCCGTCGAAGGTGACGTTCCCCTCCCCGTCGAGCCCGATGACGCCGTCGAACAGCTCGCGGAACCGGTCGAGCGTCGCGACCTCGTGGACCTCCTCCGAGAGGTGGAAGATGCCGACCGCGTCGTGCTCGTCGAGGAGGGAGAGGATCTCGGCGGCGGCCTCGTACACCGCGTCGTCGTCGGCGTAGTAGGCCATCTCGGTGAGCGAGTCGACCGAGACGCGGCGCTTCCCCTCGTTTTCGGTGAGGAACCGCTCGACGCGGTCGACGACGCCGTCGAGGTCGTCGGGCGCGGAGACGTAGTACACGTCGTCGCTGGAGCGCCGCGAGTACCCGCGCTCGACGGAGAGCGTGTCGAGGATGGTCGCCTTCGTCTCGTCGACGTCGTAGTACTCCAGCTTCTGTTCGACCTCTCGGGCGGTGGTTCGCGTCGAGACGACGAGGAACGCGTCGGTGTCGGTCTTGAGGAAGTCGGTGTCGATCCGGTCCGTCTCGCCGATGCTCGGGTGGACGAGCAGGAGTCCGGTCCCGCCCGGTATCGTCTCCGGCCCGTTCTCGACGGCGAGGGAGTAGTCCATGGGATCGGAACTCGCCCGACTGACTTAACGGTACGGTCGACGGGGTCCAGACCGGCGGACGCGAACGGCTCCCTCGCCCCGCGTCGGGTCGCGGGCGCACTCCGCCCCGTCGCTACTCCCCCACCGTTTCATCTGGAGATCGCGACACGTACGCGCCCGGACTCGGTGAATCGACGCCGCCCGCGGACGCGGCGGTCGGTTTTTTTGCCCCGCCCGCCGTCGGTGCGTTCGATGCCCGGGCACGACACCGCGCGCGACATCTACCGGCAGGCGCTCCCGGTGATCGCGGTCAGCCTGATCGCGGGGCTGTTCGCGGGGACGATACTCGGCTCGGAGACCATGCGCGCGAACATCGAACAGGTCCCCGGACTGCTCCTGTTGCTGCCGGCGTTCCTCGCCACCCGCGGCGGGGTGTACGGCTCGCTCGGCGCCCGGCTCTCGACCGGGCTCCACCAAGGGATCATCGAACCCCGGTTCCGGCCGGACCGCCGGCTCACGAACGCGGTCGTCGCCTCCTTTATCAACGGGATGAGCGTCTCCGTGTTCATCGCGGTCGTCACCTACCTCACGCTCGTCCTGTTCGGTGACGGCGGGAGCCTCTTCCAGTTGGTCGGCGTGATGGTCGTCGCCGGCTTCCTCTCGGCGGTGCTCATGATCACGGTGTTGATCTCGGTCATCTTCGTCGGCTACCGGCGCGGGCTCGACCCCGACAACGTCATCGGCCCGGTCGTCACGACGCTCGGCGACGTGTTCGGGGTGTTCTTCCTCCTGGTCGGAGTGGCCGTCGTGGGGGCGGTGTCGTGACCGATCCCGCGCCGACCGGGATCGACGAGTGGTCGGTCCGGCGGATCGTCCGGACGATGATCCCGCTTCTGGCCGCGCTGTCGGTGCTCCAGCTCGTCTCCGGGACGGTGTTGGAGAGTTACGAGGAGATTCTGCTGCGGTATCCGGCGCTCCTGGTCCTCGTCCCCGTCCAGATCGGGACGGCCGGCAACCTCGCGTCGATAACCTGCTCGCGGCTCACGACCCAGCTCTACCTCGGGACCTACGAGCTCAGCCCGTCGAACCCCGCCCTCCGGGCGAACGCGGGCGCGGTGTTCGGACTCGCGGCGACCGTCTTCGGCGCGGTGGGGATCGCCGCGTGGGGCATCGGGCTCGCGCTCGGCGGGTCGCTCGCGCTCGGCCGGGTGCTGCTGATCTCGCTGGTCTCCGGCATGGCGCTCGCCGCGCTCGTCGTCGTCGCCAGCGTCGCCGCCGTCGAGGTGTCCTACCGCGTCGGGCTCAACCCCGACGACACGACGATCCCCGTGGTGACGAACCTCTGTGACGTCGCCGGCGTGTTGATCCTCTTCGCGGTCGTCTCGGTGGTGTTGTGAATCGATTTCCGGGAGCGTGGGCGCGCCGACCTCAGAACACGCTGTCGGCGGTCGCGGCGCCGACGACGCTGAACACGGCGCCGACCGCGACGGCCTTCGCGGTCGTCGCCACTACCGCGCCGTCGCCGATCCCGCCCTCGACGAGGAACGTGTGGGGCGCGTCGAAGATCAGCGCCAGCAGGAGCACGGAGCCGAACGCCACCGTCATCAGCGAGACGAAGCGGGTCGGGACCCCGACGAGGTCCGGCTCCTCGTCGACGTCGCGGCCGGTGTCGGCCCGGTACAGCGCGGCGTACCCGATCAGCGCCACGAGCCCGGCGGTCACGGCGGCCTGGACCCAGTTCATCCCCGCGGCGAGTTCCCACACCTCCGCGGTGACGACGAACGGCCCCGCGAGCAGGAAGCCGCCGACCGACTGCTGGGCCATGTCGGCCACCCGGAAGTTCGGGCGGCGGAGCGCTCGCGGGCGTTTCATGTCCCCCGTGGGGGGCGGAGCCGGTAAAACACCGCCGTTTTTCACCGCTCTCCCCGTCCGGCCGGTATGAGCGTTCGCGAGGAGTTCGACGAGTGGGCGGCGAGCGGGAAGGACCGCGGGATGGAGGACCGCCACTGGCACACCGCGAAACACGTCTTGGCGCGGATGCCGGTCGAGGACGGCGACGCCGTCCTCGATCTGGGCACCGGCTCGGGCTACGTGCTCCGCGCGCTCCGCGAGCGCGGCATCGGCCGCGGCTACGGCCTCGACGGCGCGCCCGAGATGGCGAACAACGCCCGCGGGTACACCGACGACGGCGCGGTCGGGTTCCTGGTCGGCGACTTCGACGAACTCCCCTTCGCCGACGACGCCCTCGACCACGTCTTCTCGATGGAGGCGTTCTACTACGCGAGCGATCCCGTCCACACGCTCGAAGAGGTTCGTCGGGTGCTGCGCCCGGGCGGCACCTTCTACTGCGCCGTCAACTACTTCGCGGAGAGCGAGACGACCCACGCGTGGCAGGAGAACATCTCCGTCGACATGACGCTGTGGTCGCGCGAGGCGTATCGGGCGGCGTTCCGCGAGGCCGGCCTGTACGTCGCCGAGCAGGACGCGATCCCGGACCGCGAGACCGAGATTCCCGACGCCTCGGAGTTCCCGACCGACGGCTACGAGACGCGCGAGGCGATGATCGATCGGTATCGGACGTGGGGGACGCTGTTGACGGTCGGCGTCGCTCCCTGATCTGGATTAAAAATACCCGTTGGCTGCGCGGTGATCTCTTATAAAAACTGAGCTGCTTGGTTGTAAATCGTCGAGAGGGGATCGGCGGAGGGAATCTTCAAAGCCCCAGCCGTGAGGAGGGCGCACGCTCGTTGCGCGCTTCAGTCGCTCACTTCGTTCGCTCCTTCCAGTGCTTACGTCGCCTGCGCCCTCCTCACGGCTGCCCCTTTGAGTCCCACCCCCACCGCTCCGCACAGCACCTCACGCCTCCCCAGCCTCGTCAGTCGCCCTCGCTTCGCTTCGGGCGACTGACTCCCTCGCGCGTGCTGCTCGCGGCCTGCGGCCGCTCGCAGGCACGCGCCACCGCAGTACGATTTATAACCATGTGTCGCCTCGGCGGTCGCGGGCGCGCTCGTTGTCTCCCCCTCATCGCGGTCTTCCGACGGTTTAAATCGCGTGGGGACCCCACGGATGTGTAATGGAACCGAGTTCGCTCTCCGGGCTCCCCGCGGGCGTCGGCGAGGCGCTCGAAGCGGAGGGCGTCGCGGAGCTGTACCCGCCTCAGGAGGCGGCCGTCGAGGCGGGCGTCGTCGACGGCGAGAGCCTCGTCGCGGCCGTGCCGACCGCGTCGGGGAAGACGCTGATCGCGGAACTGGCGATGCTGTCGTCGATCGAGCGCGGCGGGAAGGCGCTGTACATCGTCCCGCTGCGCGCGCTCGCCAGCGAGAAGAAGGCCGAGTTCGAGCGCTGGGAGGAGTTCGGCGTCACGGTCGGCGTCTCCACGGGCAACTACGACTCCGACGGCGAGTGGCTCGCGAGCCGCGATATCATCGTCGCCACCTCGGAGAAGGTGGACTCGCTGATCCGCAACGGCGCGCCGTGGATCGACGACCTCACCTGCGTCGTCAGCGACGAGGTCCACCTCGTCGACGACTCCCACCGCGGCCCCACCCTCGAAGTGACGCTCGCGAAGCTCCGGAGGGTGAACCCGGGGCTCCAGACGGTCGCGCTCTCCGCGACCGTCGGCAACGCCGACGTCATCGCCGACTGGCTCGACGCCGAGCTCGTCGAGTCCGACTGGCGCCCCATCGAGCTGCGGACGGGGGTCCACTTCGGCAACGCGATCGAGTTCGACGACGGCAGCCGGCGCGAGGTGCCCGTCGAGCGCGGCGCAGACCAGACCGCGGAACTCGTCGCGGACGCCCTCGACACCGAGGAGGACGGGCAGGGCGGCTCCTCGCTCGTCTTCGTCAACTCCCGGCGCAACGCGGAGTCGTCGGCCCGCAAGCTCACGGACGTGACCGGCCCGCGGCTCACCGGCGACGAGCGCGACCGCCTCCGCGAGCTGGCCGAGGAGATCCGCGGCGTCTCCGACACCGACACCTCCGAGGACCTCGCGGACGCGGTCGAGGAGGGCTCGGCGTTCCACCACGCCGGGCTCGCGAGCGAGCACCGGAGCCTGGTCGAGGACGCGTTCCGCGACCGCCTGATCAAGTGCGTCTCCGCGACCCCGACGCTCGCCGCCGGCGTCAACACCCCCGCCCGCCGGGTGATCGTCCGCGACTGGCGCCGCTACGACGGCGAGTTCGGCGGGATGCAACCCCTCGACGTCCTCGAAGTCCACCAGATGTGCGGCCGCGCGGGCCGTCCCGGACTCGATCCGTACGGCGAGGCGGTGCTGCTCGCGAGCGACGCCGACACCCGCGAGGAGCTGTTCGACCGGTACGTCTGGGCCGAGGCCGAGCCGGTCCGCTCGAAGCTGGCGGCCGAGCCCGCTCTCCGGACCCACGTCCTCGCGACGGTCGCGTCCGGCTTCGCCGCCACCCGCGAGGGGTTGCTCTCGTTCCTCGATAACACCCTCTACGCGACCCAGACCGACGACGAGGGGCGCCTGGCAGCGGTCACCGACACCGTCCTCGACTACCTCGACGTCAACGGGTTCGTCGAGCGCGACCGCGACGGCGGGAGCGAGGGCCTCGCGGCGACGGGGATCGGCCACACCGTCTCCCGGCTCTACCTCGACCCGATGAGCGCGGCCGAGATACTCGACGGGCTCCGGACCGTGGCGGACGGCGCGGACGACGAGGGCGCCGCCGGCGACTTCGTCCCCGCCGACGGCGCCGGTCCCGCCCCCGACGCGGGCGCCGAGGCCGACGCGGACGACTCCGGGTTCACGACGTACACGCGAGCGGACGAGGAGGGAGGCGACCCCGCCGCCGAGGCGGGGGAGCCGGACGCCGCCGCCGCCCCCGCCGTCACCCCCCTCGGCCTCTATCACCTCGTCAGCCGGACGCCCGACACCTACGAGCTGTACCTCAAGTCCGGCGACCGCGAGGAGTACACCGAGGTCTGCTACGAGCGCGAGACGGAGTTCCTCGGGGACGTCCCCTCCGAGTACGAGGACGTGCGGTTCGAGGACTGGCTCGCCGCGCTGAAGACGGCCCGCCTGCTGGAGGACTGGGCGAACGAGGTCGACGAGGACCGGATCGCGGAGCGCTACGGCGTCGGACCGGGCGACATCCGCGGGAAGGTCGACACCGCCGAGTGGCTCCTCCGCGCCGCCGAGACGCTCGCGCGCGACGTCGAGGGGGTCGACGGCGACACGGTCGTTCGGGTGCGCGAGGCCCGCAAGCGGCTGGAGTACGGCGTCCGCGAGGAGCTGCTCGACCTCGCGGGCGTCCGCAACGTCGGCCGCAAGCGCGCCCGCCGCCTCTACGAGGCCGGCATCGAGAGCCGCGCCGACCTCCGCGAGGCGGACAAGGCGGTGGTGCTCGGCGCGCTCCGCGGCCGCGAGCGCACCGCCGAGCGGATCCTGGAGAACGCCGGCCGGGAGGACCCCTCGCTCGACGGCGTCGACCCGGACCGGTCGGCCTCCGCGGCGGCGACCGCGGGGGCGGACGCCGACGGCGACGGCGACGGACAGGCCAGCCTGGGTGATTTCGGATGACGGAGCCGTCGGGGGGCTCGTCCCGCGGGCCGTCAGCGACCTCGCCCCGACCGCCGGCGCCAGATCCCGCCGTCAGGCTCGTCGCCGGAACCTTCGCGATCGACGACCTCGACGCGTTCCTCAGCGACCTCGACGACGTCGGCCGGGAGACCGGCGCGGTCGTTCAGGCGTTCGACGCCGACCTCGTCGTCTCGACCGCTCACCTCCGGGAAGCGGTCCGGCTCGCCGCGCGAGCGATCGCCCGCGGCGAGGCGGTCGCGCGCGACCCCGGCGTCGAGGTCCTGCTGTACGCGGCCGGGCGGCGACAGATCGACCGCGCCCTCGAACTCGGCGTCTCCGAGGGAAGGCGGCCCGCGGTCGTCCTCCTCGCGGACTTCGGCGGCGTCCCCGGCGTCGACCGTCCGACCGCTGATCTGGACCGGGCCGTCGAGTCGATCCGAGCGCTCGCGGTCGATTCGATCGCGAGTCCGGACGGCGACGGGCTCCCCGTCGCCTTCGACGAGAATCGCGTCCGGGAGTTCTACGGCGTTACCGATCGCGAACTCGCCGCGACGAACGGCGACCTCGTCGACGTGGTTCGCGAGCGCGTCGCGCTGCTCGACGTCGAGAAGTGACGGCAGGTCGAGAACCGCCGGATCGTACCCCTTCGTTTCCACTGGAAACCGCTGGACGTGGATCCCTCTGGGTTCCAGTTGAAACGGCACGGAGCAGAAGTAGTCCATCCTGGATTCGAACCAGGGTCGAAGCCCCCAGAAGGCTTCAGGATTGGCCACTACCCCAATGGACTGCGCACTTATCGGTAGCCAGTACGTCTTTGTAAGCGTTGCGCGTTGCGGTCGCCGTGCGATCGGTTGACGCTCCCCGTCCGCGTCGGCGCCCCTCGCCGGCGTCGCGGTCGCGACGGCGGCGATCGCTTCCCGCTGTCGGATCGCGTTCGTGGACATATCGACGCGTTTTACACGACCGAATCCGCACGAAGCTGTATGTACGTCGGACGATTCGTCGTCGTCGCGCCGGGAGTCGGCGGCTACCGCGTCTCCTCGCGCTCGTTCCCGAACCGTCGCGTCCGCGACCGGGGCCGGACGCTCACCGTCGGTCCGACGCCGGACGCGCCGGAGACCGACAACCCATACGTCTCGTACAACTGCGCGCGCGCCGTCGAGGCCCCGACCGGGGCGCCGCTGGCGGCCCTCGGAAACGGCTCGCACGTCGACCCGATCGCGGAGAAACTGGAGCGCGGCTACCCGCCCCGCGACGCGCTCGCGTCGGCGCTGCTCGCGCTCGACTACGAGAGGGACGACTACGACACGCCCCGCGTCGCCGGGATCGTCGGCGCTGCGTCCGCGACCATCGGGGTCGTCCGCCGCGACGCGCTCCTCGTCGAGGCCGTCGACGAGCCGACGGTCGTCGCGACCTACGAGACGGACTCCCCCGAGCCGTACGACCTGACCGCGACCGACGCGGGGTCGGTCGCGACCGAACTGCTGGAGTCCGACCTCGAACACCCGGTCTGTGCCGCGGGCGCGACCGTCGACGACGGCGGCGTCTCGCTGGCGTTCGACAACGGCGACGACTGACCGCTGAGGGACTCGGAGCGCGGAGGCGATCGTCCGCCTTTCCGGCTCCCGACGGCTTTTGAGCCCCCCGTCCGAGTGACTTCCATGGAGCGCGTCACCGCGGCCGACTACCACGACATCGCGGTCCCGTCCGATCCCCGGATCTCGCCGGACGGCGACCGCGTCGCCTTCGTGCGCCGACAGCCGAACGACGACGACAGCTACGAGGCGACGGTGTACCTCGTCGACGTCGCGGGCGACGACGACCCCCGACGGCTCACCCTTCCCGAGGGATCCGACGCCGAACCGCGCTGGAGCCCCTCCGGCGACCGGATCGCGTTCACCTCCACTCGCGGCGCCGACGACGACCGCCAGCAGCTGTGGGTCCTCCCGGTCGGCGGGGGCGAGGCCCGCCGCGTCACCGACGTCGTCGGCGGCGTCTCGTCCATCGCGTGGTCGCCAGACGGGGAGCGGATCGCGTTCGTCCAGTCGGTGACCGCCGACGACCGCGAGGCCGACCGCGACCTCGCCGTGCCGGACGACTACGAACCGGACGAGCATCCCGACCCGCGCGTCATCGACCGGACCGTCTACCGGGCGGCCGAGCGCTACTTCGACGGGCGGCGCCCCGGCGTCTACGTCGTCGACGCCGACGCGACCGTCGGGGGCGTCACGGATCCGGACCCGGCCGAGTCCCGATCGATCGAACGGGTCACCGACGGGGACGCCGACTTCGCCGCCCCGTCGTGGGGCGACGCCGACACGCTGTACTACACCGAGGCGATCGGAGACGACCCCGACGACTCGGTCGAGATCGCGATCCGCGCCCACGACTTCGCGGCCGGCGAGGCCGAGCGCGTCCACACCACGACCGGGTGGGGCGCCGACCTCGCGGCGACCGCCGACGGCCGCGTCGCCTTCACGCACGCCGAGCCGGAGCGGGTGTCGATGCAGCCGACGGACCTCCGCGTCCTCGACGCCGAGTCGGGGGCCGTCACCGACCTGACCGGCGGCCTCGACCGCGGGCTCGGCCGGGGGACGACGCCGCAGTGGGGCCCGGACGAGGCGACGCTGTACTTCGCGACGCCCGACGAGGGGAAGACGGCGCTGTGGCACGTCCCCGCCGACGGGAGCGCCGACCCCGAGCGCCTGCTCCGGCCGGGAACCGTCTCGGCCGCGACGGTCGGCGGCGAGGCCGGTACCGGACCCGAGTCGGTCACCGTCGCGTACGCCGCCAGCGAGTGGGACCACCCGGGCGACGCGTTCGCCTACGACGCCGACTCCGACGCGCCGACCCGCCTGACCGAACTGAACGCCGACTACCTCGCCGGGCGGGCGATCGGGGAGCCGGAGGAGCTCCGGTTCGAGTCCGACGGGGTGGAGATCCAGGGGTGGCTGTTGACGCCGCCGGCAGGTTCGGGCGACGGGGACGCGGCCGCCGGCGACGGCGCCGACGAGCCGTACCCGCTCGCGGTCGAGATCCACGGCGGGCCGCACGCGATGTGGTCGACCGCGGGGACGATGTGGCACGAGTTCCAGACGCTCGCGGCCCGCGGCTACGCCGTCTTCTGGTCGAACCCGCGGGGCTCGACCGGCTACGGCGAGGCGTTCATGAAAGCGATCGAGCGGGACTGGGGCGCGGTCACCCTCCGCGACGTGATGGCCGGCGTGGAGACGGTCGCCGACCGCCCGGAGATCGACGCGTCGAACGCCTTCGTCACCGGCGGCTCGTTCGGCGGCTTCATGACCGCGTGGGCGGTCGGACAGACCGACTACTTCCGCGCGGCGGTCTCCCAGCGCGGCGTCTACGACCTCACCGGCTTCTACGGCTCGACCGACGCCGCCTACAAGCTCGTCGAGGGCGACTTCGACGCGGTCCCCTCCGAGGAGCCCGAGTGGCTCTGGGAGCAGTCCCCGACCGGCCACGCCGACGCGGTCGACACGCCGACCCTCCTCGTCCACTCCGAGGACGACACGCGCACCCCGATCTGTACGGCGGAGCTGTACCACCGGATCCTCCGGAAGAACGGCGTCGACACGCGGTTCGTCAGGTACCCCCGCGAGGGCCACGAGCTCTCGCGGTCCGGCGAGCCCGCGCACGTCGTCGACCGCATCGAGCGGATCGCCCGCTGGTTCGACGGCTACTCCGCGCACCACGACGCGGACCGCGCGCTCGACCGCCCCGAGGACGACGGGCTGACCGCGGGCGAGGGAGACGACGAGGCCGAGGAGTAGGCCCCTCGCCCCGCGAAACGCTCAGCGCTCGTCGGGCTCGAACGCGTCGATGGCGTCGTGGACGTCCGTCACCCACTCGTCGAGGGCGTCGTGGAGGCGCCGCTTGGCCTCCGGGACCGGGATCGCGGTGTACTGGTAGACGTAGCCGCCGGAGTCGAGCAGCCGCCGCCGGCGCTCGACGAGCCCCTTCTCGCGCAGCGTCGACAGCGACCGGTTCACGTTCGATCGGTCCCGGTCGAGGGCGTCGGCGAGCTCCGAGACGGTGCTGCCCGGATGCTCGAGCAGCGCGAGGTACGCGCGGCTCTCGTGGTCGCGTACGCCGAAGACGCAGGAGAGGACGTGTTCGAAGGACGGGGAGGCGTCGCCGACGAGGTCCTCGATCTCGGGGTCGCTCATACGACCCGATTCACGCGCGGCGACGTTAAATGTCGGTTTCGCCGCTCGGCGGTCTCACTCCTCGGCCGCGTAGCCCATCTGGTCGATACAGCCTCGCATCCCCGACTCGTCCGCGTGTCGATGGAGGTTCGTCGGCGTGTCGCAGTGGTACGTCTCGCCGTCGTAGCGGAGGGCGACCTCGTGGGTGGCGCCCGCGACCTCGACGTCGACGAGGATCCGCCGCCCGTCGTTGAGCGCGTCGATCAGTTCGTCGACGGCC
This sequence comes from Halorubrum sp. SP3, assembly GCF_005435195.1. Lineage (NCBI taxonomy): Archaea > Methanobacteriati > Methanobacteriota > Halobacteria > Halobacteriales > Haloferacaceae > Halorubrum > Halorubrum sp. SP3. Next base: position 47,817 of record NZ_SGTU01000011.1, read on the forward strand.
AACTCGCCCGCCTCGACCCGGAGTACCTCGCTCATGGGTTCGATTCGGCCGTCGGTGAGTTAAAAGCGACCGATGCGTCTCGGCCCGCGGTGCCCGCGTGTCCGGTGCGGCCGCGGTCGGCGGCCTCGGCGGTCGCGTCGCGCCCGCTCACGTCTTGGTCGAATCCGGTCCGCCCTCCTCGGCGGGCGGCTCGACGCCCTCGGCGGCCGCGACGTCCTCGGTCCGCTTCTCCGCCTCGACGTGCCAGCGGTCTATCTCGGACTCGTAGTCGTCGAGGACCGCCGACACCTCGGCCTTCAGTTCGTCGTCGTTGACGTTCACCTCGAAGACGAACGTCTCGTCGTCCTCGGCGCGGGCGACCTCCTGGATGTTGGCGCTGACGAGCTCGTTGTCGAAGTAGTACGGCGCCATCTGGGTCATCACGTTCCGGTAGACCGCGTCTTCCACCTTCCGGAGCGCCTTCCGGCTGGCCGAGTCGGCCGCGCGGGCGACGTGTCCGATCGACTCGCCCCAGCTCTCGCGGGCGCTCTCGGTGTCGTTCTCCTCGACCTTCTCGTAGGACTCGGTGAGCTTCTCGCCGGCCGTCTGAAGGTCGTCGCCCGGCGACTTCCCGGCGCGCTCGCCTTTCCCCTCGTCGACGGAGGCCTGCGCCGCGGTCTTCTCCGAGACGTCCTCGTCGATGCGCTCGTGGGTCTTCGGGCGCCACTCGTCGAACTCGTAGTAGGCGTCGCCGTCGACCCCCACCTCCCGGAGCGCCAAGGCGATCCGCTCGCCGTGCTCGACGACGTCGCCCCAGTCGCCGCGCATCTTGAAGCCGGAGATGCTCTCTTCCATCGGTTGCCCCCGTTACGGAGCGAACGCGTATAAGTCTCTCCGCATTGGCGCGACTCGCCGGGGGCGGCTCGGCCGTCGGGCCCGCGGTGGGGGACTACTTCCCGTACGCGACTCGGCGCGCGAACGCGTCGAGCCGCTCCTTGAGGTCGCCGAGGTAGCCGGCGGGGGAAACGCGCCGGACCGACGACTCGTCGACCTCGATCCGATCGCCCCGGAACGGGTCGCGCTCGGCCCGCTCCTCCGGCGTCTGGTCTTTCGCCACCGCTCCCACGACGGTCGACATCGAACAGCGCCCGCACGCCTCCGCCTCGACGGGCTCGTCGGCGTCCGTCCGGTCGGCCTCTTCTGTCATGGTCGTTCACCGTGGGATACGGCGTCGCGGGACTTAAATCCGCGCCTCACGCGCGTGCGACGCGGGTTCGCCCCGACAGCCCGAAAATCCACGCCCCGAGCGGCGTCGCGGTGTGGTCCCTCGAGCCGGTCGCCGACGCCCTTTTTACCCGCTCCGTGGAATGTGCTCGCATGGGATATCGCGTCGTGGACGTCGACGCCGTCGAACCGGAACCGGACCGCCCCTGCGAGTGTCGAAAGCTGTCCGAACCGGGAGGGCTCGACGCCGCGGCGATCAACCGGTTCCGGGCGGCGCCCGGCGAGCAGCTGCCGCTCGCGTACCACCACCACGAGACCCAACAGGAGGCGTTCTACGTGCTCGATGGAACGCTCGCCGTCGAGACGCCGGAGCGAACCTACGAGGTCCCGGCGGACGACCTGTTCGTCGTCGACCCCGAGAGCCCGCAGCGCGCGTACAACCCCGCCGACGCCGACGGCCCGGTGACGGTGCTGGCCGTCGGTGCGCCGCCCGCCTCGGGAGACGCCGTGCCGTACGACCCGGACGACGCCGGAGCCGACGACGATGAGTGAGAACGCGACCCCCGGCGAGGCACCTCGCCGCGACCCCGAGGAGCTGCCGGCGGCGATCCGCGAGGCGGTGCCCGACTACGACGACGAGTACCTCGACCGCGTCTCCGACCGGCTGATGTACAGCTACGACCTCGACCGCGACGTCGTCGTCGACGGCGAGCGGTTCGAGATGACCGCGGAGATGCGGGTGCGCAACCAGAAGCAGTTCCTCCACCCGGCGCTGAGCTACGCGGACCACGACCTGATGGAGTACGTCTTCGCCCGTCGCGTGTCGACGCCGAGCGTCGCGGCGGTGGAGCGGCTCGTCGAGTTCGCTCACGACGTCGCCGACGAGCGGGTCGACGCCCACGAGGAGCACTACGGCACCGACGTCACCGTCGTCCTCGTCGCCGACCGGATCCCGGACGACGTCGCCGCGTTCGTCGACGGGTTCCGCGACCGCACCCTGTTGAAGTTCGGCTACTACGGCCACTACGAGGTGAACCTCGTCGTCGTCGCCCCGGAGCGAGAGGCGCTCGTCGCCAGCGAGAGCGCCGACACCGCCGCCGCCTTCCGCCTGTGGGAGCGGGTCGAGCAGCCGGACGAGGGGTTCTTCTCGCGGTTCGCGAAGCGCTTCTGGCGGTGAGGAGTCACCCGGGCAGCGGCGCTCTCGGATCGAGCGCGGTCGAAAAAAGCGGAACGCGGAGTCAGTCGTCGCTCGGTTCGGCCGCCGGCTCGCCGCCGCTCCGCACGCTCGTGATGTTGCCGTAACCGATCCACACGAGCGACAGCGCGAGGTAGATGAGGACGAACGCGAGCCCCATCTGAACGACGGCGGATATCTGTCCGCCGAGTCCCGTGACGCCGCCCTGGATGAGCTTCTGATAGAGGTTGTCCCACAGCGCGACCCACGACAGCCCGAGCACGGTGATCGTCACCATGATCGTCATCGGCACGCCGGTCGAGACGAGCTGCTTGGACTCGTCCCAGTTGGCGAGCCAGACGGTCGCGGCGAGCAGCGCCAGCGCCGCGAGCAGCTGGTTCGCGCCGCCGAACAGCGCCCACAGCGTCACCCACTCGCCGGAGATGACGAGCAGGTACGCGACGAGCGACTGGACGATCGGGTTCGTGTACCGCCCCTTCGCGAGGCTGCTGAGGTCGGTCGAGAAGCCGGTCGTCGTCCCGCTTCCTCGGGTCCCGACGATCTCCTCCATCATGTACCGCCCGAGCCGCGCGGCGGTGTCGGTCGAGGTGAGCAGGAAGCTCACCAAGACGAGCGCCATGAACGGCGCACCGAAGCTCTGCGGGATCCCGAGGCTGGTGAGGATGATCCCGCCGCCGGTCGCGAAGTTGGGCAGCGCGCCGCCGATGCCGCCGCCGGCCGCCGCCGTGGTCGCGCCGGCCACCGCGAGCGTCGAGATCGCGACGGACGCGAGCAGGCCCTCACCGAGCATGCCGCCATAGCCGATGAGGCGGGCGTCGCTCTCCTTGTTCAGCTGCTTGGCCGTCGTCCCCGACGACACCAGCGAGTGGAAGCCGCTGATCGTCCCGCAGGCGATCGTGACGAACAACAGGGGGAACAGCGGCGTTATCCCTCTGGTCTCGATCGCGAGGTCGCTGCCGAAAAAGCCCATGTACGCCCCGATCGAGGGGTCGATGGTCAGCGGCTGGGCCGAGGTGCCCAGCAGCGTCCCGACGATGATCGCCAGCAGCGCCCCGCCGACGCCCGAGTACAGCAGGAACGACGACAGGTAGTCCCGCGGCTGGAGCAGGACCCACACCGGGAGCGCGCTCGCGAGCGTCGCGTACACGAGGATCACCGGCACCCACGCGGCGACGTTCGGCTGGAGGATGGCGCTGGTGCTCACCACCGCGCCGGGCAGCCAGGCGCCGTTCCCGAGGAACTCGAAGAGGACGATGGTCCCGGCGGGGTAGACCCCGGTCTCGACCGCCGGGAACAGCGCGAGCGGGTACTGGATCCCGAGCCAGACGCCCGCGAACACCCCGGCGACGAACACGACCGTCCCCGGGAGGAACGGGCCGTCGAGCTGGTAGAGGTAGACGCCGAACGCGAACGCCAGCGCGATGTACACCAGGCTCGCGGTCGCGGCCGACGGGAACGCGTTCAACACGATCCCGACGACCAGGGCGAACACCGCCACCACGAGGATGATGGTGAGGAACGCGAACCACAGCAGCATGTTCTTGCCGCGCTCACCGACGTACTCGCCGATGATGTAGCCGATCGACTTCCCCTCGTGTCGCATCGAGCCCGAAAGCGAGATGAAGTCGTGAACGGCCCCCATCAGCGGGTTGCCGATGGCGACCCACAGAAGCGCCGGAACCCAGCCCCAGATGGCTCCGGCGGTGATCGGGCCGACGATCGGCGCGCCGCCCGCGATGCTTGAGAAGTGATGCCCCAGTAACACCGGCTTCTTCGCCGGTACGTACTCCTGGCCGTCCTCGTACTTGTGTGCCGGCGTCTCCCGGTCGTCGTCTATCTCGACGAACCGAGAGAGGTACCGCGAGTACCCCACGTATCCCACGGTGAACGTACTGAGCACGGCGACGACGATCCAAATTACACTTGTCATAAGTCCCTGCCTCGTGGTATCGATTCACCATGTCAGACTTAAACGTTACTTTCGTTCATGATATTTGAGGTGTATACGGGGAGACCGACCGAACTCACCGCCGGAACACAGTTTTTTTCTCCACACTCCCCGGTAAAATTCGCACTAATCGGTCGCCGATACCCCTCGCGCGCGCTCATGACGGGGCGCGCTCCGGATTCGAGCCCCTACGGCTCCACGTCCAGCGACGCGGCGACGTCGGCTAGCACGTCCCCGCGGACCTCGGTGGTGCGCGACTCTATCTCGGCGACGAGCGGTGGGTCGAACCCCTCGCGGACCTGCGAGAGGCGGTCGCGCTCGGTCTCGACCTTCTCGCGGAGGTAGCGCGCGCCGCGTCCCGTCTCGTCGTCGTCGGGCGACGGCGTGAGCTTGTTCGCCACGAGCCCGCGGACGCGCAGGTCGCGGTCGGTGAACTCCTCGATCGCTCGCGCCGTCTCGTTGACGGAGAGCTGGTCGGGGTTGAACACGAGGAAGAAGGCGGCGTCCGACCGCATCGTCTCGCCGGCGAACTCGAAGAACTCCTTGCGCTCCCGGAGCCGCTCGATCACGGGGTCGCCCTCCAACAGGCGCCGCGGCTCCGCGTCGCCGATCGCGGCCTTCTCGAACAGGTCTATCGACTGCTTCCGCTTGTACAGCAGGCGGTCGATCCAATCGCCGAGGAACTCGGGCAGCCCGAGCAGCCGCAGCGTCGACCCCGTGGGAGCGGTGTCGAACACGACGCGGTCGTACGGCTCGCTCTCCGTGCGCATCACGTCGACGAACGCGTCGAACAGCGCCGACTCGTACGCGCCCGGCGTCCCGTGGGACATCTCCAGCTGGCGGTTGATCTCGGAGACCATCGCCGCCGACACCTGCTCGGAGAGCGACTCGCGGATCTCGTCGAGGTGCCGCTGCATCTCGTCTTCCGGGTCGATCTCCATCGCGTCCAGCCCGTCGACGCCGTCGACCGACTCGGGCTCGTCGCCGAACCGCTGGTCGAACACGTCCGACACCGAGTGGGCCGGGTCGGTGGAGACGACGAGCGTCCGGGCGCCGTCGCGCGCGCAGCGGTAGGCGTACGCACACGAGACGGTGGTCTTCCCGACCCCGCCCTTCCCGCCGAAGAAGACGAACTGCTCCCCGTCGGCGGAGGCGTGAAGCTCCGTCATCAGAAGTGGTACTGCTGGCCCTTCCGCTCGATGAGGCTGTCGCGGTCCCACAGCCGCCGCTCCCACGCCTCGAACTCGTCTTCGAGGTACGGCAGCAGCTCGGCGGTGTAGTACGACACCGGCGACGGGACCCCGAACGCGTCCGGGAAACACGCCAGCATGAACTCGTCTTCGGTGTCCTCGGCCTCCTTCTCGATCTTCTCGTAGGCCGGGTGCGTGATCATCCCGTGGTACAGGCCTCGGAGCCACTCCTCGAGCGCGGCTCGGAACGCCTCGATCCGGTCGGCTACTGTCATTATTCCTCATGACGACGCTCCGGCGTTAAAAGCTATCGCGGCCGGGTCGTCGAGACGCCGATCCGCTGTCAGTCGCCGGGGCGCCGATCCGCGGGCAGGTCGCGCGCGGAGCGCGGGGCGTCAGGCGAAGCTCGCTCCGAGTTGGGCGTCAGGCGAAGCTCGCTCCGAGTTGGGCGTCAGGCGGAGCTCCCTTCGGTGAGCTCCCCCGACGCGTCGTCGGTCTCGGCCTCCTCGGCGTCGCCCAGCTCCGGTCGGTCTCCGTCGTCGGGACTCGGGCTGTGGACGTCGCTGCCGAGCGCTCCCCAGACCAGGTACAGCATCGCGGCGACCATCAGCACCGTCATCGTGACGCTGACCAGCGACACGGCGGAGGCGGACAGAACCATGTCCCGAGTTCGACGACCGCAGCCTATCAACGTATCGGCTCGGGCCGGCCCGGGGCGGGTCCGAGGAGTCGCTCGCTCCGGCGCGCCGCCCGGGGGTTGAATAGCGTCGTGTCCGATCCGGCCGTATGGACGACCGCATCCCGGTGACCGTGCTCTCGGGGGGCCTCGGCGCGGGCAAGACGACGCTCCTGAACCACCTCCTGCGGAACGCCGGCGACCGCGACCTCGCGGTCCTCGTCAACGACATGGGCGACGTCAACGTCGACGCGGAGCTGATCGCCGAGGAGTCCGAGGTCGGCGTCGGCGGCGTCACGGAGCTGTCGAACGGCTGTATCTGCTGCGAGCTACAGGACGACCTGGAGTCCGCCGTGGTCCGTCTCGCCGAGAACCGGTCGTTCGACGCGCTCGTCGTCGAGTCGTCCGGCATCTCCGAGCCGGCGCCGGTCGCGCGGCTGTTCACCGCCGAGTCGCGCGCGGCGGCCCGCTACCGGGTCGACGCGCTGGTGACCGTGATCGACACGCGGCAGTTCCTCGACGCGTTCGCTGGCGACGGGGCTCCGGAGCGGCGCGTCGACCCGGACGCCGGCGACGCGAACGGCGGGGACGCCGACCGCCCGCTCTCGGACCTCCTCGTCGAGCAGGTCGAGGTGTCGAACCTCGTGGTGTGTAACAAGGCGGACCTCTGCACCGACGCGGAGGTCGACGAGGCGGTCGAGCTCGTGGGGGCGCTCCAGCCCGGCGCGGAGACTGTCGTCACGGAGTTCTCCGCGGTCGATCCCGACCGGCTCCTCGACGTCGGGCTGTTCGACGAGGGCGAACTCGGCGACCTCCCGGGCTGGAAGCGCGCGCTCGCGGACGACCACCACGGGGACGGAGAAGACGACCACCACGGGGACGGAGAAGACGACCACGCCGACCACCGCCACCCCGACGAGGTGTACGGCGTCACCTCCTTCACCTACCGCCGCCGCCGCCCGTTCCACCCCGACCGGATCGCCGCCGTCCTCCGCGACCTCCCGTCGGGCGTGGTCCGCTCGAAGGGGACGCTGTGGGTCGCCGGTACGGAGCAGCGCCAGCAGGTCGGGCAGGCGGGCCGGTCGGTCCGGGTCACCGCGCTCGGTCCGTGGATCGCCGGCGTCCCGTCGGTCGAGCGCGACATGCTCCGCTCGAACCGCCCCGGCCTCGACTGGGACGACGAGCGCGGCGACCGCCGGACGGAGTACGTCGTCATCGGCACCGAGGTCGACGAGGACGCCCTCGTCTCGCGGCTCGACGACGCGCTGTTGACCGACGCCGAACTCGCGGAGCTCGGCGACCCGGGCGTCGGGGACGACCCGGCCGACGCCGACCCCGCGCCGTTCCCGACCGAACAGGGGAGCGAGGTCGCGCTCCGGGAGCCGTAGGGCCGTTGCGAAAAGGAATCGGTCCGCCGCTCAGCAGGCGCAGCCGCTCCCGGCCGCGCGCTCGAAGCGCATCGCGTCGCCGCAGTCGGGGCAGGTCGGCGTCCCCTCGGCGTCGCGATCGAGCCCCTCGTCGTCGACGTCGACGTCGCGGACGCGGACGCCGCAGTCGTCGCACCAGTACGCCCCCTCGGAGCCGTCGTTCCCCGCGGTGCCGGGCGCCTTCTGCGTCGAGCTCGCCAGCGCGTCGGTCACCGTGTCGAAGATGCCCATACCGTAATTATCCGCATCGATCATCTTAGTCTCTCGGTGTCGTGCGATCGATTCGCACAGCCGCCTCGCGGCCCCGAGTCGCCCGCGCCGCTCGGCTCCTCACAGCAGCGGGAGCGTGAGCGCGACGAAGACGATCCCCAGCCCGACACCGGCGTACAGCAGCCGCTCGAACCGGAGGCCGACCGGGAGCGTCCCGGCGTCGGCGGGCGGCGCCGACCGGACGAGCTGTCGGTACGCGAGCCACGCGACGCCCGCGAACCCGCCCGCCGACGCCGCGAGCGCGACGGGCAGCGACAGCCCGTACGCGAGCCCGTAGAGCGGCCCGAACGAGAAGACGAGCGTGAACGTCAGCCCCGCGGTCACGAGGAAGGGGACCGGGTCGATCGGCTCGCCGCGGCGGTTGCGGAGGCGGGGCGCTCCGACCATGACCGCCGTACGTCCCGAACGGACAAGAGCTAAGTGGCGCACACCCGCCAGTCGGCGTATGAGCGCCGAGGGGAGCGGTGAGGAGAGCGGCGAGGGGGACGGCCCGGGAGTCCGCGAGGGCGTCGAGCGCTCCTCCGGGGACCCCAAGGTGTTGCTCGCGATGAACGCCGTGCTCTCGACGTGGTTCGCCTGGATGGTCGTCTGGGGACTCGACTTCCTCGGCGCGGCGTCGCTCACCGCGGTCAACGTCGCGACGCTGGCGATAATTCTCTTCGGCGTGACGTACGTGGTCGCGCTCCGGTAACGGTCCACCCGCGTCGCGTCGGTCTCTCGCCCGCCGACCGTGCGATTCGCCACATTTTAAGCCCGTTCCGGTCGGGATTCCGGACAATGACGATCGAAGACCGAGACGACGCGTACCTCATCACGCACGCGCTGGCGACGGACACCCTCTCGCGGCTGCGCGACGTCGAGACCGAGCAGGTCGCGTTCCGAAAGGGCCTGGTGAAGCTCGGCCGCATCTGCGGCTACGAGATCATCGACGGCGCCATGGAGACCGAGTACGTCCCGGTTCAGACCCCGCTCGAGGAGACGACGGGCGAGCGCGTGAAGGGGCTCGACGACGTGGTGATCATCAACGTCCTCCGCGCCGCGACCCCGTTCGTCGAGGGGCTGTTGAAGGCGTTCCCCCGCGCGAAGCAGGGCGTCATCTCCGCCGGGCGCGACGAGGCGGCCGGGATGACCGCGGACGGCGAGTTCCCGATCAGCATCGACTACGTGAAGCTCCCCGAAATCCGACCCCGAGACACCGTGATCGTCGCGGACCCGATGCTCGCGACGGGGTCGACGATGGTCGCCGTCCTCGACCACGTCCTCGACGAGGCCGACGACTTCGAGGACCTGTTCGTGCTCTCCGCGGTCTCGGCGCCCGCCGGCCTCGTCCGCGTGAGCGAGGCGGTCCCCGAGGCGGACCTGCTGACCGTCGCCATCGACGACCACCTCGACGACGACGGGTTCATCGTCCCCGGCCTCGGCGACGCCGGCGACCGGGCGTTCCGGACGGTCTAAGCGGCCGCGTCCCCGCCCGGGCGCCCCGACTCCGTCGACGTACTTTTAAGAGCCGTCGCCGCGACCGGTACGACATGAGCGACGCGCCGACGACCGAGCCGTGCGACGCCTGCGGCGACGCCACGACGGACGCGCTCGCGCGCACCGTCCGGCTGAGCGTCGACCGGGCGAACATCGACACCCAGCGCCTCTGCCCCGACTGCTTCGCCGACTGGATCCAGCGCTACCAGGACCGCCTCGGCTCCGGCGGCGACGAGGGCGACGAGAGCTCGGAGATCATCGTCGACTGAGGCCCCCGGCCGGACCGGGGAGATCCCGCGACCGGCCGAACACCTTCGTTTCGGGCGGCAACGTCCGTTCCGACCGCCCGTCTTAAGCCGCGGCGGAACGGAGTTCGACGTAATGGACCTCGCCATCGACGCCGCGGCCCCGGCGGCGCCAGACTGCGCCGCCGACGGGACGTGGCTCGCGTGTATCGAGTGCGACGAGACGTTCGCCCCGTTCGACGATGTCCGGTACACCTGCGACGACTGCGGCGGCCTGCTGGAAGTCCGGTACGCCGACCCGCCGACGTTCGACGAGTTCGGCGCGGGCGCGCCCTCCGACGGCCCCGACCGCGGCGTCTGGCGCTACCGCGAGGCGCTCCCCTTCGACCTCGGGGTCACCCTCCCCGAGGGCGACACCCCGCTCCACCGCGTCCCGCGCATCGAGGAGGCGGTCGGCGTCGACGCGCTCCGGATCAAACACGAGGGGATGAACCCCACCGGCTCGTTCAAGGACCGCGGGATGACCGTCGGCGTCCGCGTCGCGAAGGAGCTCGGCGTCGGCGCGCTCGCGTGCGCCTCGACCGGCAACACGTCGGCCGCGCTCGCCGCGTACGGCGGGCGCGGCGACATGCAGACGCTCGTCCTCCTCCCGGCGGGGAAGGTCGCCGCCGGGAAGGTCGCGCAGGCGAGCCTCCACGGCGCGCGCATCCTGGAGGTCGACGGCAACTTCGACGCCTGTCTCGACATCGTCCAGGAGCTCGCCGCGCGCGGCGAGGCGTACCTGCTCAACTCGCTGAACCCGTTCCGCCTGGAGGGCCAGAAGACGATCGGCTTCGAGGTCTTAGAGGAGTTCTACGCCGATTACGGCGCGTTCCCGGACCGGATCGTCCTCCCCGTCGGCAACGCGGGCAACACCTCGGCGCTGTACAAGGGGTTCCGCGAGCTCGTCCAGTCGGGCGCGCTCGCCGTCGACGAGGTCCCCAAGCTCACCGGGGTCCAGGCCGAGGGCGCCGCGCCGATGGTCGAGGCGATCGAGGAGGGCAACGACGAGATCCGGCGCTGGGAGGACGTCGAGACGCGCGCGACCGCGATCCGCATCGGCAACCCGGTCAACGCTCCGAAGGCGATCCCCGGCATCCGCAACACGAACGGCACCGCCGTCGCCGTGAGCGACGACGAGATAACCGCCGCGCAGCGCCACCTCGCCAGCGAGGGCGTCGGCGTCGAGCCCGCGTCCGCGGCGAGCCTCGCCGGCCTGAAGAAGCTCCGGCGCTCCGGCGTCGTCGACGACGACGAGCGGGTCGTCTGCCTCACCACCGGCCACCTCCTCAAGGACCCCGACGCCGCCTACGAGGCCGGCGGCGATCCCGAGCCCGTCCCGAACGACGCCGACGCGGTCCTCGACCACATCAGAGGGTAACCGCCGACTGCGGCTTCGGATTCGGATCCGGACTCCGATTCGTGCTCGGCGCCCACGCTTGACGCTCGACGTTCGACCCTTAACCCTCGACGCTCGGGCGTCCCACCGCGCCGGGCCAGCTATCATATACACAAGCACATACACAAACACGAGATGCCAACGAAAACGATCGGCGTCCGCGAGGAGGTGTACGAGCGGCTTCGCGCCCGGAAGCGCGACGACGAGAGCGAGGGGGACTGGCGCGACGGGTTCGGGTCGCTGTCGACCGCGGAGACCGACTCGCTCCGCGAGGCCGCGAGGCGGTCGCGGGAGCGGTTCGACGAGTCGGCGGGCACCCGACAGGCCGCGGCGATCGATCGGATGGCGGACGCGGGCGACGACGAGCCTCCGGACGGCGGCGCTGCCGCCGACACGAGCGACGACGGCACCGACGCGAACGACGTCGATTCCGATGAGACGAACGACGCCGACGGAGGATCGGCATGACCCGGTACCTGCTCGACACCACGTTCCTGATCGACTACCTCGCCGGTACCGACGCCGTTCGGGAGTTCCTCGAAGCCCACGAGGACGGCGAGTTCGCGACGACCGCGATGAACTACAAGGAGGTCGCGGTCGGGCGGCGCCTCGACGGCGACTTCGACCCCGAGCGGCTCGCAGCCGCGTTCGCGTGGCTTGACGTGGTGCCGATCACGGGCGAGCACGCCCTCGCGGCGAGCGCGTTCGAGGCGGACCCGTACCGCTCCGACGACCACACGAGGCGGGCCGTCGACGCGGCGACCGCGGACCTGCTCATCGCCGGAGTCGCCGACGCGGAGGGAATGACCGTCGTCGCGCGGACCGTCGACGACTTCGAGCCGTTCGTCCCGGTCGCCGCGTACTGACCCCGACTACTCGTCGGGCCGCTCGTCGGCGCCGTCCAGCGTGATCTCGGTGATCTCCACGATCCGGTCGTCCGCGAGCAGCGTCTCGATCGCGGCGTCGGGGACCGCCGAGTCGAGGTTGTAGACGGTGAGCGCCTCGCCGCCCTGCGTCTCGCGGCCGTTGAACATCCCGGCGATGTTCACGTCGTGGTCGCCGAGGACGGTCCCGATCAGCCCGATGACGCCCGGCTCGTCGGTGTTGCGCGCGACGAGCATGTGGCCGTAGGGGACCGCGTCGACGCGGAACCCGTCGATCCGGACGATGCGGGCGTCCTCGCCCGCGAACAGCGTCCCCTCGACCGCGATCTCGTCGTCGCCGTTGCGGACGGTGACGCGGACGAGGCTCTGGAAGTCCTCGGTCTGTCGGGTCTTCGACTCGGTCACCTCGATGCCGCGCTCCTCGGCGAGCCGCGGCGCGTTGACGGCGTTCACCTGCCACTCCAACGGCTCGAAGACGCCCTTCAGGGCGCTCGCGGTGACGAGGTCGACGTCCTCCGCGGCGATGTCGCCCTCGTAGGTCGCCTCGACCTCGGTGATCCGGCCGTCGAGCAGCTGCGCGGCGACCTTCCCGGCGGTCTCGGCCACGTCGATGTACGGCTCGATCCGCGGGAACGCGCTCTCGTCGACGGAGGGGGCGTTGAGCGCCGTCAGGACCGGCTCGTCGTTGAACGCTGCCAGCACCGCCTCCGCGGTGTCGACCGAGACGTTCTCCTGGGCGGCCTCCGTCGAGGCGCCGAGGTGCGGGGTCAAGACGATGTCATCGACGTCGAGCAGCGGTGAGTCCTCGGGGAGCGGCTCCTCCGCGAAGGAGTCGAGCGCGGCGCCCGCGAGGACGCCGTCGTCGACCGCCGCGGCGAGCGCGTCCTCTTCGACGATGCCGCCGCGGGCGCAGTTGATCAGGTAGCCGCCTTCGAGTTGAGCCAGCTCGGCCTCGCCGATCATCCCCTCCGTCTCGGGGAGGAGCGGGGTGTGGATCGTCGCGAAGTCGCCGGCCGCGAGCGCGTCGTGGAGGTCCTCGACAAGCTCGGCGCCCATGCGGTCGGCGCGCTCCTCGGAGATGTACGGGTCGTAGACGACGAGGTCCATCCCGAGCGAGTCGAGCCGCTTCGCGACCTCCTGGCCGACGCGGCCGAGGCCGACGATGGTGAGCGTCTTGTTGTTCACCTCGGTGCCGAGGAACTCGCCTTTCGCCCACTCGCCGTCGACGAGTCGCCCGTGCGCCTGCGGGATCGAGCGCGCGACGGCGAACGTCATCGCGACGGTGTGTTCGGCGGCGGCCCTGACGTTGCCGTCGGGCGCGTTCGCGACGATGACGCCGTGGTCGGTGGCGGCCTCGATGTCGATGTTGTCGACGCCGATGCCGGCGCGGCCGACGATGACGAGGTCGGAAGCCGCCTCGAAGACGGCCTCGTTCACGTCGGTTCCGGACCGCACGATCAGCGCGTTGGCGTCGGCAACGGCGTCGAGCAGCGCGTCGCCCTCGGCCTCGTAGTCGGTAACGACCTCGTGGCCGGCGTCTCGGAGTCGGTCCAACCCCGGATCCGCGATGGGGTCGGTCACGAGTACCTTCATGTGGAAACGGACCCGCGGCGCGGGGTTAACGCTTTCCGAATCGCGCCGTTTTGCCGCCCGGTCGGATCCGCGCTCGTGAGTATCGATCCCCCTTTCGTCGACGGAGAATGCGCGTTCGTGGGTACCCTCGCCGGTGGTGGCCCTTTTATACCCGCCGCACGTGACGGCACGGAGTTCACGATCGCGGTCGCCGGCGCCGAGAGGCACGCGCTCCGCGGCTCCCGGATCGGCGTCCCGACCGACGCCCGCGGTGACCGCACACACATAACCCAACATACATGAGCCTCGGACGGGTCCCACGAGGTACGTTTCCGATCATGATGAGCCGTTGGACGTGTGGCCGGTGTGGGTTCGTCGCGTGGACGCGGGACCGCTCCGAGATGCGCGAGGTGACGGGATCACACCTGATCGCGCACCACTCGGACGCGCTCTCCACGTCCGACTTCCGCGTCAGCTGGGACTGCCCGTACTGCGCCACCGCCAAGACCGCCTACGACACGGACGGCGCGGTGGCCGAGTTCGAGGCGCACCTCCACGACCACGTGACCGACCGCGTCGCGGACGGCGTTCACGTCGCCGATCACGTCGACTGGAACGGCGTCGTCCGGGTCGACGCCTCGGCCGTCGGCGACGAGGCCGACGCGCTCAGGGCGCACTTCCACGGCGCCGCCGGGCTCGTCGTCGCCGTGACGCCCACGCCGGAGCGGCTGGTCCGCGCGCTCGACGAGCGACTCTCCGCGTGGCCCCGCCGGACGGTGATCGTCAGCACCGGCGAGTACGACTTCGAGGCGACGCCGGACGTCGACTTCGCGGGCGTCGACGTCGAAATCGTCGAACTCGATCCCCGGCTCTCTCCCGACGACGTCGGTGAGACCGTCTCGCGCATCCTCGACGCCAACCACGAGCCGGGCGAGCGCGTCTCGCTGGAGGTGAGCGTCTTCGGCCAGATCGTCGCCGCCTTCGACGTCGAGCGCGCGGTCGCGTTCGTCCGCATGCTCGCCGCACGCCTCGTCGACGCGGGAGGCGTGTTACAGCTGTACGTCGACGCCGACGCGGACCGGAACGTCGCCACGGTCCTCAACTTCCTCGACGAGACGATCGACCTGACGGTCGCGGTCGACGACGACCGGTTCGTCCGTCGGTCGTAGTCGCGGCGCCCGACGCCCCCCGCTGACCCGTCTCCGCTACCCCTCGTTACGCTCCGTGTAGTCCGCCGGCCAGCGGACGTACACGTACTCGACGTGCCGGTCCGCGGCCGTCTCGACGACCGCGCGCTTGAACCGTCGCAGCACCGCTCGAGCGCGCTCGCGGGCGTCCTCGGCGGCGGTCTCGTCGCTCGCGAGCTCCCGGAGCCTCCGCTCGACGTCGACGCCGAGGGCCGATCGGTTGTCGTCCGTCGCGTCGCTCTCCGCCCCGACTCCCTCGTCTGACTCGTTCGCGACGATCCGCGGCAGGTACGCCGCCGCGAGGTCCGCCACCAGCCGGTCGCGGTGGTCGAGCGCGTCGATCAGCCACTCGACCGAGGCCGACCGGTCGGTCGCGGTCGGGTCCGCGGCCTCGATCAGTTCGCAGCACAGCCACGCCGCGTACCGCCGCGTTTCGGCGTCGATGCTCGCTCCCGCCTCGGCCGATGCGCTTCCGCCCGCCCCGCTCCGGTCCGCTCCGCTCTCCTCGGCCCCGATCTCGTCCGGTCCGGGTCGCTCGCTCGCCGTTCGCTCGGCGGCGACCGCGCGGAACGCGGCGAGCGGGCCGTCGCCATCGAAGGGGCGCTCCGTCAGGAGCCGGTCGCGCACGTCGCCCGCCGACACCGCGCCCGCCCTCGCGATCACCGTCGTAATCGACGCCGCGGCGGCCCGACGAATCCGCTCCGCGGGGTCCCGCAGCGACCCGATCAACACGCCGGCGGCGTCCCGCCGGTCGAGCGCTCCGAGCCGGCGGACGACCGTGAGCCGGAGCCGCTCGTTCCCTCGCCGCGCCGCGAGCGCGAGCAGCTCCGTCGCGTCGTCGCTGTCCATCGCGACGAGCGCGTCGGCCGCGGCGCCGCGAACGAGGTCGTTCGGCGCGTCCACCAGCGGGCGGACGGCGTCGACCCGCTCGCCGCCGACGCGGGCGTATCCCCTGACGGCTCGGGCTCGGACCCGCGCGTCGCCGTCGTCGAACGCCTCTCGAAATCGGGGCGCGTCGCCCTCGTCCCCGACGACGGCCAGCCCGGTCGCCCCGACCATCCGGTACGCGGCCCGGTCGTGCTCTACCCACCGGGCGAACGCCTCGGCGACCCGCCCCCGCGTCGCCCGTCTGCCGTCCCCCGTGCCGCCGGCGCTCCGCCGTTCGGCGATCCGCCGCGCCAGCCGGTCGACGTGGTCGTCATCGTGGAAGTACAGCGACTCGATCGCCGCCGCACGGACCGCCTCGTCGGGGTCGTCGAGGGCGGCCCCGAACAGCGCCTCGACGATCCGATCCTGCTCGGCGCTCATCGAGCCGGAGGGGTTGCCGAGCGCCTCGGCCGCCTCGCGACGCGTCGACGCGTCGAACCGCCGGCCGAGTCGCGCCAGCATCGGGGGGCCGTCGCCGCGGTCGCTCCGCTCGGCGGCGCTGGCGCTGCGATCGCCGCGTTCGGCGCCGCCGGCGCTCCCCGCCGACTCCGCGGTCTCCTCGGTTCCCGGCCCGTCGTCCATCTGTGAATCGCTCACCGATCCGGTACGTTAAACGTACGCCCGCGGCTATCACCGGTGAGAATTCGCCCCGTCCCGCGAGCCGGAGCCCGTCACTCGAGTTCGAACTCCCGCACGGTCTCGTACTCCGGGCCGGACGCGGTCAGCGTCGATTTCATCAGTCGGACCTCGTCGACCGAGCACGACCCGACCTCGACCTCCCCGTCGTCGAGCGCGTCCCGGACCGCCTCCGCCCCGGCCGCGTTCTCCACTCTGGCCAGCGTGACGTGCGGCGTGAACGCGTGGTCGGCGGGATCGACGCCGAGCGCGGTCGTCTCCGCCTCGAGGGCGCGGTGAAGCGCGGTGAGGTCGTCGCCGCCGCGCTCGATCCCCGCCCAGACGACGGACACGTAATCTCGGTTCGGGAAGACGCCGAGACCGCCGACCGCGCAGTCGAACGGCGCGACGCCCGCGCGGTCGACCGCCCGCTCGCCGGCGGCGATCACGTCGTCGAGGGCGGAGTCGTTCGGGCTGTCGTCCTCGTCGCCCCTCGCGACGTCGCCGAGGAACTTCAGCGTCACGTGCGCCTGCTCGGGATCGACCGGGTTCACGCCGTGGGCGTCCGCGAACGGGGCCTGTGCCGCCGCGACGCCGGCCGCGAGGGACTCCGGGAGGTCGACGGCGAAGAACGCGCGCATCTCGATTGCGGGGTCGGCCCAGCGACGGATACGGCTTGGGGTGGCCGAGCCGGCAAGCCATACGTAAATACTCCCGTATCAGTCCGGCACCAAACCCACCACGGGCGCGGTCGTAGTCACCGTCGATGGCCCCCACCGACTCCGCGCGGCCGGAATCGACTCCGGAGCGTCGGACCCCGGAGCGTCGAGCACCGAGCGTCGTCCGCCTGGACGACGGCCGCCGGATCGCGTACGCGACGTACGGCCCTCCGACCGGCGATCCGCTCGTCTTCTTCCACGGGACACCCGGGTCCCGCCGACTGGGGGCGCTCCTCGAACCGGCGGCGCAAGCGAACGACGTCCGCGTCATCGCGCCCGACAGGCCCGGCTACGGTCGGTCCTCGCCGCACCCGGGCCGGACCGTCGCCGACGCCGCCGCGTCCGTGCGGCCCGTCTTGGACGACGCGGGCGTCGAGAGTGCGCCTCTCGTCGCGTTCTCCGGCGGGGCTCCCTACGCCCTCTCGACGGCGGCGACGGCGGGCGAGCGGGTCACCGGCGTCGACCTCGTCGCCGGGGCGACGCCGCCATCTTTCACCGACGACACGCCGGCGGTACAGCGGTTGCTGACCGGCCTCGCGTCCGCGACGCCCTCGGTCCTCGGGGCGCTGTTCCGCGGACAGGCGTGGGTCGCGGACCGGGCGGACCCGTCGTTCGTGGTCGGGCAGTACGCCGCGGACGCGGACGCCGTCCCCGACGACGTCGCGGCGACGGTGAAAGCGGACTTCCTCGCGGCGTTCGAGCGTCACCGGAGCGGCGCGGTCACCGAGTTCCGCGACGCGGGGGCCGACTGGGGGATCGATCTCGACGCGGTCGACATCCCGGTGCGCCTGTGGCACGGGACGGCCGACGCCAACGTCCCGATAGCCGGGGCGGAACGACTGGCCGAGGCGCTCCCGACCGCCGACCTCCGCGCCCTCGACGGCGCGGACCACCTCGGGACGCTCCTCCGGGCTGCTCCCGAGGCGCTGGCGCGTCCCGGTTGACCGCTCCGGCCCGCTCCCCCTCCCTGTCCCCGCTGACCGCTCCGGCCCGCTCTCCCTCCCCGTCCCCGCTGACCGCTCCGGCCCGCCCCACGTCTCGAACCCGTGCCGAACCCGCGCCGAACCATGCGGATTGATGTGTGGGAGGGTCGAACGGCGAGCGACCGCCGAATGAAACGGATCAGGTTCTCGGCCGCCTACCCGGAGCGGCTCCGCCACCCCCTCCACCGATCGATCGTCGGCGAGTCCCCGATTTCGCGCGCGGAGCTGCTGATGTGGAGTCCGACGGCGGACGCGACGACGCTGCTCTGGTTCGACGGCGACCGCGACGCGACGACCGCCGCCGTCGAGGCGCTCGACTCGCTGGTCGCGAGCAGCCTCGTGAGCGACGCGGACGGGACCTACGCCTTCCTCCGACAGGACGAGTACGAGTTCCCGGCGGCCCTCCTCGACACCGTCGCGGCGTCGCGGGTGATCTTCCTCCCGCCGGTCGTCTTCCGCAAGTCGGGCGACGTGCGGTTCGAGGCGGCGGGCGCGACCGCGGCGCTCAGCGCGTTCCACGACGACCTCGCGGCCCTCGCGGACCTCACCATCGAGCGGGTCCACGAGTTCGAGCGCCGGCGGACGCCGTCGCGGCTGACCGACCGACAGCGCGCGGCGCTTGAGACGGCGGTCTCGGTGGGGTACTACGAGGTGCCCCGCGAGGGGACCGTCGCGGACGTCGCGGCCGCGCTCGACTGCGCGACGAGCACCGCCGGCGAACTGCTCCGCAAGGCGGAGGCGGCGGTCGTCGAACGCGCCGTCGAGTCGGCGTGACGGCGTCCGCCGCGAGGGAGCAAACCGCGGCTACAGCCGTTCCCGAAGCGTGTCGGCGGTCGCGTCGCCCACGCCGTCGACGTCGGTGAGGTCGTCCCGGGAGGCCTCGCGAACGCTCTCGACCGACCCGAACCGCCGGAGGAGCCGGCGGCGAGTCTCGGGGCCGACGCCGGGCACGTCGTCGAGGACCGTCGCCACCTCGTCGCGGACGGTCTGGTGGTAGGAGACCGCGAAGCGGTGCGCCTCGTCGCGCACGCGCTGGAGCAGGTGGAGCTCGGGGGCGTCGTCGTCCCAGCGGCGGGTGCCCGTCGGGGTGACGACCAGCTCCTCGGCCTTCGCGAGCGCGACGACGGGGGGGTCCCACCCGGTCTCCGCGAGCGCGTCGCGGGCGGCCCCCAGCTGCCCTTCGCCCCCGTCGATCAGGAGGAGGTCGGGGTCGGGTCGGTCGTCCTCGCCGGCGAGCGCGCGCTCCGCGCGCCAGCGGATCAGCTCGCGCATGTTGGCGTAGTCGTCGTTGCGCTCGGTGAGCTTCTTCCGGCGGTAGTCCGCGGTCTCGGCGCTCCCGTCGACGAAACAGACGTCGGAACCGACCACGGCGGTCCCCTGCGCGTGGCTCACGTCGAACCCCTCGATCCGCTCGGGGCGGGCGATCCCGAGCCGGTCCCCGAGCGCGCCCACCGGGTCGTCGCGGCCGCCGCGCTTCCGGGCGTTCTTCAGCGCGAGCTCGACGAGTTTCGCCTCGCGGCCGGCGCCCGGGACCCGGACCGCGACGCCCTCGGCCTCCAGCCAGTCGACCACGTCCGAGTCGGACGGGCGCTCCGCCAAGAGGACCGCGTCGGGGAACTCGCGCTCGGCGTAGTACTGCGCGAGGAACGCGGCGAGGACGGCGGCGGGGGTGTTGGCGTCGGCGGAGTCGCCGCGGCCGTCGTCGCCGGTCGATCCCCCGTCCACCGCCGCCGCGTCGAGCCGGTGTCGGCTCCGGTCGACGAGCTGGCCGCGCTCGCTGTGGAGCCGGGCCACGCGGGCGGTGTCGCCCTCGACCGCGGCCGCCAGCACGTCGACGGTGCGGTCGTCGGTGCGGTCGCTGACGGCCTCGCCGCCCTCGCCGTGGAACGCCTCGACGGCTTCGAGCCGGTCGCGGAGGTTCGCGGCGCGCTCGAACTCGTTCGCCTCGGCCGCCGCCTCCATCCGCCGCCGCAGCGGGTCCGCGAGCCCGCCCGTCTCCCCCTCGAAGAAGCGGCGCGCGGCGGCGACGTCCTCGGCGTAGTCCTCGGGCGATATCTCGCCGGTGCACGGCGCCGAGCAGATGCCCATCTCGTAGTCGAGGCAGGGGCGGTCGCGCCCGTCGTACTTGTGGTCCGAGCAGCCGCGGAGGCCGTACACCTCCCGCACCGCCTTCACCACGGTCTCGACGCGCCCCACGTCGGTGAACGGACCGTACGCGACCGCGCCCGCCTCCGGATCTCGAGTCACCTCGATCCGGGGCACCTCGTGGTCGGAGAAGGCGACCAAGGGGTACGACTTGTCATCCTTCAGCCGGACGTTGTACCGGGGACGGAGCCGCTTGATGAGGTTCGCCTCCAGCAGCAGCGCCTGCGTCTCCGTGTCGGTGACCGCGAACTCGATCCGGTCGGCGCGCTCGACCATCCCGCGGATCCGCCCCGAGCGGGGGTCCGCGTACGACCGCACCCGGTCCCGGAGGTCGAGCGCCTTCCCGACGTACAGCGTCGTCTCGCCCGCCCGGAACTGGTAGACCCCCGGCTCGGTCGGGAGGTCTCGGGCCCGCTCGCGCACCGCGTCGGCGTCCATCGCTCTCGGACCGACGTAACCGCCGAACGCGTTTGAACGCTGCGGGCCGCGGCCTCCCTCTGGCTCACCGTCCCCCGAGACCCGCCGTCACCCCCGATTATCAGTTGCGAACACTGGGGCGCGCCGTTTATAATCCAGGTTCAGAGAGTTAAAGTAGACTATGACGGGACTTCGCGAGCGTCTGCGGAGCGTGTTCGGGCGGGGGGGCGACTCCCGGTCGGTTCCCGACGGCGGCGTCGTCGTCGAGGACTCGCCGGGAGCGGACGCCGTGACGGCCGCGGCCGACGAGTCCGGCGCCCCGGCCGACGGGGCGCACAGCGTCACGGAGGCGGACGGCGCGGACCGGAGCGGCACCCTGGCCGGCGCCGGCTTCGCCGAGGCGTTCAACGCCACGGGGGTCCCGACGTTCATCCTCGACACCGAGGGGAACGTCGCCGAGTGGAACGAGTCGATCGCGGCGCTCACGGGCGTCGACCGCGGGGACGCCCTCGGTCACGGCTACGCCTCGGAGCTGTTCTACCCCGACGGTCGGCGCGCCGACACCCTCGCGGACAAGGTGCTCGACGCGCCCGAGACCGCCGACGAGGCCTACGACCTCGAACGGTGCGGGAGCGCCCGGACCCGCTACCGCGACACGAGCACGATGGTCGACCGACACGGCGACGAGAAGCACATCGAGTTCACCGCGACGCCGATGTACGACGGCGACGAGCTCGTCGGCGTGACGGAGGTCGTTATCGACCGGACCGAGAACGTCAACGAGCGGGAGGCGACGGCGGAGCTGGTCGCCGAGATCCGCACCACGGCCGAGGCGATCGGGGAGGGGGACTTGGAGGCCCGCGCCGTCTGCCGCGAGGAGTGCGAGATCCTCGACGAGGAGCTGTTGAGCGTCATCGATGTCGTCAACCGGATGGCCGAGAACCTCGAGGACCTCTCCGAGAGCGTTCACGAGAAGGCGCGCGACCTCGACGCGACGGTCGAGGAGGCGAGCGCCGCGGCCGCCGACATCGCCGAGAACGTCGACGAGCAGAACGAGCTCTTAGAGGAGAGCGTCTCGGAGATGCAGTCCTTCTCCGCCGGGATGGAGGAGGTGGCCGCGACGGCCGACGAGGTGGACACCGCCGCGGTCGCGGCCGCCGACGCCGCCGACGAGGGGCTCGACGCCAGCGAGGACGCCCGCGAGGCGACCGAGGACGTCGTCGAGATCGGCGACGAGCTCGTCGAGAGCGTCGGCGCGCTCTCCGAGCGCATGGACGACATCGAGGAGGTGATCGAGGTCATCTCCGACGTGGCCGAGCAGACGAACCTGCTCGCGCTCAACGCCAACATCGAGGCCGCCCGCGCCGGCGAGGGCGGCGACGGCTTCGCGGTCGTCGCCGAGGAGGTGAAGAAGCTCGCGGACGAGACCCGCGGCTACACCGAGGAGATCACGGAGAGCCTCGACAAGCTACAGGCGCAGTCCGCGGAGACCACGACCGCCGTCGAGCGCTCTCACGAGCGGATCGAGGACGCGGGCACCGAGATCGAGACGGTTCTCGACTCGCTCGAGGAGATCGCCGACGCGGTCGACGAGGCGGCCGCGGGCGTCGCGGAGGTCGCGCGCACTACCGACGACCAGGCCGCGACCGTCGAGGAGCTCACCTCCTCGCTGGAGGCGGTCCGCGAGCGCTCCGACCGCACGGAGGACGCGACCGATCGCATCGTTGACGCCACCGACGACCAGGAGGCGGCCGTCGACGAGCTGATCGCCCGCGTCGAACGGCTCGACGCGCGGTAACTCCGTCCCGTTCTGGTCCGTCCCGTCCCGTTCTGGTCCGTCCCGTCCCGTCCCGTCCCGAACCCCGACGCGTTTCGCCCCTGTTCTCCCGTCCTCGGCCGTCCGCTTCTCCTGTCCCGCCGAACGTTTAACCCCGCTCAACCCCCAGAAATCGTATGTCCGTTACGCCGCCAGGACCGCTCGGCGACCCCCTGTTCGGGAACGGTCGCCAGTTCGCGGACGACCCGTTCGGCTTCCTGCGCGCCTGCGCCAACAGCTACGGCGACGTGGTGCGACTGAACCTCGGCCCGAGAGAGACCTACCTGCTCACGAACCCCGCCGACGTCGAGCGCGTCCTCGTCGCGGACGCCGAACGCTACCGCAAGCCGCAGTTCGACGACGCGATGGACACGCTGCTCGGCGACGGTCTCCTCATGAGCGAGGGGGAGACGTGGAAACGCCAGCGGAAGCTGGCGAACCCCGCCTTCCACAACCGCCGGATCGGCGCGCTCGCCGGCGTGATGGCCGACCACGCCGAGTCGCACGTCGCCGACTGGGACGGCGGCGACGTCGTCGACCTCCAACTGGAGCTGGCCCGGCTCACCGTGCGGATCATCGTCACGGCGATGTTCGGCGCCGACATCTCCGACGAGGAGGTGAAGACGGTCCAGGAGAACCTCGAACCCCTCGGCGCGCGCTTCGAGCCCGACCCCCGCCGGTACCTGATCCCGGACTGGCTGCCGACCCGCGAGAACCGCGAGTTCGACGCCGCCATCGACACGCTCGAATCGGTGATCGACGACATCGTCGCCCGCCGCCGTGGCACGGAGCGCGACCCGAGCGTCGACCCCGCCGGCCCCGACGGGACCGGCGTCCGCGGGCCGCCCGGCGACCCCGACGCCGACCTCCCGATGGACCTGCTCTCCGTCCTGCTCCGCGCCCGCGACCGCGGCGAGCAGACCGACGAGAACCTCCGCGACGAGCTGGTGACGATGCTCCTGGCCGGCCACGACACCACCGCGCTCGCGCTCACCTACGCCTTCTACCTCCTCTCGAACCACCCGGCGGCCCGCGAGCGGGTCGCCGGCGAGGCCGATGCGGTCGTGAGCAGCGGCCCCCTGACCGCGGGCGCCGTCCGCGACATGGAGTACACCGAGCGCGTCCTCAACGAGTCGATGCGGCTCTACCCGCCCGTCTACACGCTGTTCCGCGAGCCGAAGCTCGACGTGAAGCTCGGGGGATACCGGGTCCCCGAGGGCTCCGCGCTGATGGTCTCTCAGTGGGTGATCCACCGGTCCGACCGCTGGTACGACGACCCCGAGGCGTTCGACCCGGACCGCTGGACCCCGGAGCGCCGGAGCGAGCGACCGCGGTTCGCCTTCTTCCCGTTCGGCGGCGGCCCGCGCCACTGTATCGGGAAGGCGTTCTCGCTACTGGAGGCGAAGATCATCCTCGCGACGGTCTGCTCGCGGTTCGACCTGGACTACGAGGGGCCGAGCCTCGCCCTGCGCGGGTCGCTGACGATGCACCCGGACCACCCGGTGCCGATGCGGATCCGCGAGCGCTGAGGGATGACCGACGACGAGGCGGCGTCGTACTGCGCTCGCTGCGGCGAGCCCCTCTCGCGTGGGCTCGTCGCGGGCCAGCAGCGCGCCTGCTGTCTCAACGCGACTCCCATCGCCGGCGTTTGTCCGACGCACGGCCCGGTGGGGCCGCACCACGCGGTCGACGAGCTGAGTGAGAGCGACGGGACGTAGGCGGCCTCGACCGTCGCTCATTTATAAACTACCACCCTTGTGGTCGGCGCGTGCCTCCGAGCGCCCCACGGGCGCGAGGAGCACGCGCGAGGGAGTCAGCCGGCCGGAGCGAAGCGGAGGCCGGCTGACGAGGCTGGGGAGGTGTGAGGCTGTAGTGGCGTGCGGTCGGGCGGGATCCAAAGGGGCAGCCTCCCGGCTGGGGCTTTGGAGATGTTCACCGCCGATCTACGATTTCTCATTTATAAATAAGCGGCTGGCGTTTTGAAACACGCACCGTCGATCGGCCGTCTGCCGGTTATCTGTCGCCCCCGATATCGAAAACGAGTGAGATGCGGTCGTCGGCGTAACTGTTATTCGTACACAATTTCAACACAGACGTATGTCAGAAGCGGGTTCGTCGCCGGAGAAGACGACGGTCAACATCCGAATGACGGAGTCGTTCCTCGCCGACGTCGACGCGACGTGGAAGGACCTCGGATACAATAGTCGGAGCGAGTTCGTGCGCGACGTGCTCCGCGACGCGGTGAAACACCCGGAGTTCGATCGCGCCGACCTCAAGGCGGTCGCCGCGAGCGAAGTCGACATCCAGCAGGGCCGCACCCGCGACAGCGACGCGATCAAAGCCGAGTACGGTAGCGACGGCGACGGCGATCGATGAGCGACGGGTGGGACTGGCGGTTCACCGACCGGTCGGAGCGACAGCTTGCGGCGCTCGACGACCACGCCCGCGACCGGATCCTCTCGAAGCTCGACGAGGTCGTCACCGACCAGTGGCGGGACCCGACCGATCACCTCGAACCGCTCGCCGGCGCTCCGCACCAGAAACTCCGGATCGGTCAGTTTCGGCTCGCGTGTCGGGCAGACCGCGACCGAGAGATACTGTTCGTTGTCGCCATCCGGAAGCGCGGCGGCGACGCGTACCGAGACGACGATTGAACGTCCGGCGCGATCGCCACGAGCGAGGCATCTAGATTTATAACTTTACGCTCGCCGCGACCTCCCGGAACTCCGGGTCCCAGGCGTCGAGCGCGTGGACGCGCCACCGGATCGGGTCGAACTCGGCGCCGACGAGGCCGGCGACCGCGCCCGGCTCGGGATTCCCGCCGCGAGCCAGCGTGATGTGGGGTACGTACTCGTCGCCCTCGATCCCCTCGACCGCGCCGAACGCGTCACAGAGCCGCCGGTGAACCCGGACCAACTCGTCGCTCTCGACGGCCAGGTACACGACCGGCCGCGACCCCGACCGCGGCGCGTCGAAGACGTCGACGCCGGTGACGGCGACCTCGAAGGGGTCGACCCCGGCGAGCGGCCGGCGAAGCCGCTCGCGCAGGCGGTCGACGGCGGCCTCTCTGTCCGGGACCTCTGGCCTCTCCGCTCCCTCACCCTCCTCGCTCCGCACGTCCGCGACGCCGAACCGCTTACAGACGAGCGTGCGGCGCTCGCGCACGCGGTCGAACCCCGACAGTTTCGGGTGGAGATCGGCCGCCAGCCGCTCCACCGCGGTCGGGAGCGGGACGTTGAGGCTGAACACGTCGACCGTCGCCTCAGATCCGGTCAGTCAGGTGTAACGCGATCAGGACGACGAGCGCGATCCCGATCAGCGTCGGCAGCGCGTCGAGCAGCCAGAAGGCGACCTCGAGGACGGCCCCGACGATCTCCACCAGAAGCCACACGACGACGAGCAGCAACACGACTTTCAGGAGGTCGTCGGTGTCGATCTCGGCGCGGTTCATGCTCGGACGAGGGCGCGGCAGCGGTAAAAAGTCGGTGGGTAGCGAAGCGTCCGTTACGCGATCTTCTCGTACTGCTCGGAGAGCTTCTCGGCGGCCTCGTCGAGCAGCTCGGTCTCGTACTCGTCGAGGTCCCACTCGACGACCTCCTCGACGCCGTCCGAGCCCAGCTTCGCGGGCACGCCGAGCGCGGTGTCCTCGTAGCCGTACTCGCCGTCGAGCACGACCGAACAGGGGAGCACCTCGCCGGTGTCGTTCAGGATCGCTTCGACGGTGTGCGCGACGCCGGTGGCGGGCCCCCACTGCGTGGCGCCCTTCCGGCTGATGACGTCCATCGCGGACTCCTGAAGATCCGCGAGGATCTGCTCTTTCTCGTCGGCGTCGAACGACGGGTCGCGGCCGTTCACGCGGACCTTCGAGAAGACGGGCGCCTGCGCGTCGCCGTGTTCGCCCAGGATCGTCGCCTCGACGTTCTTCACGGGCGCGTCGAAGCGTTCGGAGAGGACGTAGCGGAAGCGCGCGGAGTCGAGCCGCCCGCCGAAGCCGACCACCTCGTGCCGGTCGCGGTCGCCCGCCTCGTAGAGGTGGCGGTTCAGTAGGTCGACCGGGTTGGAGGTGGTGACGGTGACGAAGTCGTCGTTGTGCTCGGCCAGCGACGAGCCGATGTCCTCCATGATGGGGGCGTTGTCGCCGGCCAGGTCGATGCGGGTCTGGCCCTCCTGTCGCGGGATGCCGGCGGTGATGACGACGACGTCCGAGCCGGCGGTGTCCTCGTACTCGCCCTGCCGGACGGTCGTGTTCGAGTCGTAGGCGACGCCGTGGTTCGCGTCGGCGGCCTGTCCGATCGTCGTCTCGCGCTGGTCCGGAATGTCGACGAAGACGAGCTCGTCGACCACGTCGCGCAGCGCGAGGTTGTAGCCGGCCGCGGCCCCGACGGTCCCCGCCGCACCGATAACGCTGACCTTTGTCATACCGTGTACACTCGCGTCCGGGCGGCGAGTAAACGTTTCGGAACCTCAGCAACGTCCGTGGCGGTCGTCGCGAAACCCCTAACTCCCGCCGCGCCGAAGCGTCGCCTCGTGCCGACGTTCCGCTACCCGTGTCCGGGCTGTCGGACGACGAACAGCCTCCACGACGCCGACTGCGAGTTCGAGGGCGTGAGCTGGCCCACCGTCGAGAAGGCGTACACGGACCTCCTCTCGGTCCTCACGGCGGAGCCCGAGGGCCTCTCGGAGGCGGCGCTGCGAGACGCGATTCCGGCGGACTGGGGCGGGCTCCACAAGGCGGCGCTCGGCGCGCTCCGTCGCGACCAGCGCGTCGTCGAGGACGGCGACCGCCTCCGACTCCTCACCGCCGCCGAGTTCAAGGAGCGCGTCTCCGAGCCCACCCGCGACCCGATGCGGACCGTCTACGAGCACGGCTCCGTCCCCGGCTGTCACGACAACGCCGTCTTCGCGATGGTGGCGTGGTACGAGATGGTCGGCCTTTCGTGGCCCGAGACCCGCGAGAACGTGATCGAGTGGCTCCGCGAGTCGGGCGCGTGGGACCGCGGCGGCTTCGAGGAGTCGACGCCGGGAGAGCTCGTCGACGCCAAGCGCCACGTGTACGACGAGGGGTACGGCTGGAAGGAGAAGGGCCAGGCCGCGAAGCGCGTCATCGAACGGCACCTGTAGCGCGGTCCGCTTCGGATTTCCTCTCAGGTCGGCGGTCCGTCCTCACGACCGCGGCGTTCGGACGCCGAACCGGACGACGGACCGGCGGACCGCGTGAGCAACTGGCGGCCCGTCGCCGCGCGACAGTTTTACGCCCGCCGTCGCCGTCGTTCCCACGTATGGCTCTCGACCTCGTCCCGGCGTGGCCCGCCGTCGGCTCGCTCGCGGGCGGGGCGGGAGCGCTCGCGCTCGCGTGGGCGATCCGCGAACACCGCGGCCGTCCCGGGGTCGACTGGTTCCTCGGGGTGTTCGCCGCACAGGCGACGTGGTGTTGCTCCTACGGGGTCGGGCTGCTCGTCACCGACCCGACGCTCCGCGCCGCACTGGAGGCGACGATGTGGCTGGGCGTGATCTGGACCGGGATCGCCTTCCTCGGCTTCGCGTTGGAGTACACCGGTCGGAGCGACGTGGTCCGGAGCCGCCTGTTCGGCGCGATCGTCGGGTTCGGCCTCCTCTCGTCCGCGCTCGTCGCCACGAACCCGCTCCACGGCGCCTTCTGGACCGGCCTCGCGCCCGACCCCGCCTTCGGCGTCGAGACCGTCTCGTACGCGTTCGGGCCGTGGGCGTACCTCACCGTCGCCGCGGAGACGGTCCTCGTCGCCAGCGCCGTCTTCCTCCTCGTCGACACGCTCCTCAGCTACGGGCCGCTGTACCGCCGCGAGAGCGCCGCGGTCGCCCTGAGCTCGCTGCCGCCGGGGTTCGCCTTGGTCGCGTGGACGCTCCAGATCGGCCCGGTCCCGCAGCTCCAGCTCGCGCCGCTGATGTTCGTTCCGCACATGATCCTCGACGCGTACGCGTTCGACCGCGCGGAGATGTTCGACCGGAACCCGACGACCAGCCGCGCCGCCGAGCGCACCGCGATCGACGACCTCCGGGACCCCATTCTCGCGCTCGCGCTCGACCGCCGCGTCGTCCGGCTCAACCCCGCCGCCGAGACGGTGCTCGGCGTCGACGCCGAGACCGCTCGCGACCGCCCGCTCGCCGAGTTCCTGGAGCTGCCGGTCGCCGTCGGTGACGGCGCCGACGCCGCCCTCGTGACCGGTGGGAGCGATCCGGACGACGGCCCCGGCGACGAGACCGATTCCGCCGGTTCCGAGCCCGGGGACGGCGGCTCCCGCGAGACGGTCGAGATCGACTCCGCGGCCGGAACGGGGCGGCGAACCTACGCGGTGTCGGTCTCCCGACTGACCGACCCGAACGGGACCCACGTCGGCTACACGGTCGTCCTCTCCGACGTCACCGAACGCGAGCGCCGCCGCCAGCAGCTGGAGGTTCTCAACCGAATCCTCCGCCACAACCTCCGCAATGACGCCGGCGTCGTCCACGGCTACGGCGAGATCCTCCGCGACCGCCTAGAGGACCCGGAACTGGTCCGGATGGCCGACGCCGTCGAGCGCCGTGCGGGCGCGCTGGCCGCGCTCGGCGAGAAGGCGGGCACCGTCGAGCGCCTCCTCGCTGACAACGATCCCGTCGCTACCGACGTCCGCGAGCTCGTCGACTCGGTCGTCGCCGACGCCCGCGAGCGCGACGACGCGGCGCCCGTCGAACTCGCCGTCGAGGGCGACGACGCCGCGGAGAGCGACGACGCCGGAGACGGCGACTGGACCACGCGGGTCAGGCCGGACGCGCTCCGCGCGGTCGTCGAGAACACCGTGGAAAACGCGATCGACCACCACGACGGCGAGGGGGCCGAGCGCGAGGACGGCGAGGCGTGGGTGCGGGTCGCGCTCCGCCGGGAGGGGGGCGACGGCGAGGGAACGACCGCGGGCGACGCCCGCTTCGTCCTCACCGTCGAGGACGACGGCCCCGGAATCCCGGACCACGAGGTCGAGGCGGTCGAGTCGGGCCGCGAGACGGCCCTCGAACACGGGTCGGGGCTGGGGCTGTGGGTCGTCGCATGGGGCGCCGCCGCGGTCGGCGCCGATGTCGAGTACGCCGACCGGGAGCCGCGCGGGACGCGGGTGACGGTGTCGATTCCGGTCGTAGACGATTTATAAAGCGTGTGCCTCGCCGTACGCCTGTGCCTTCAGGCGATCGTAGCGCTCTCGCGAGTCGAGCACCCACTTGTACTCGAACCCGGGCGGCGGGTTGCCCATCCAGTCGAGGAACGAGCGGGTCTCTTCGACTCCAAAGCGGATCGTTTCGCGGTTGTACGTTGGAGAGAGATCGACCTCCTCAAACAGATTCAAAAGGAATTCCTGACGCTCGTCTCGGTTCCGTATCCGTATCGCGGCTCTAGGCTCACCGTTCTCTTGAACGTCGAGACACCCGTCACAGACGTACCACATCTTCGCGATCCGTGGCGTGAGCGATAGGCTCTCTGGGAACCGCTTCTCGCCGGATCGGTACCATTGACGAAGTGACCGCATGAACGGGTGGGAGCGCGATATGACGGTGTACATATCGTGATAGTTCTCAGCCCTCGCATTTGGGCTGAACCCCGATTCACGGTTATTCTGCGCCAGTTCCGCTGCCGTCTTTTTAAGCGAGACACCGGTACTCAATATCCCTATCTCGTGGTCGAACCACTCCAAGAATTGCTTGTTAACCATCGGGAGACGGAACAGGCCGTGAGAACCGTCGTTCGTCTTCGGGACGGATCCGTCACCCATGAGACAGCCGATGAGGATCTCGCGAAGGTACGTGGGAATCTCGGGGTAGTAACAGCTTCCGCGTGCCCAGTGACTACCGACCCGCTTGAACGACTTTCCGCATCCTAGACACGTTTCCCTCGGCAATTTACTCGCTCTGAATGCGGGGGGCTAGCATATACGTTGCGTTCCCCAGCCCCTCCGCGAAGCCGTAGTGGAGCTTGACGGGGAACTCCTCGCCGAGCTCGACGGTGACCTCTGCGTCGGAGGGGATCGCCTTGTTCATGTCCTTCAGGTAGTCGAGGCTGAACAGCGAGTCGGCGGGGCCGGCGGTGAGCGCGATGAGGTCCTCGCGGTCGAGCTTGAGGTTCACGTCGTCGGTGTCGCCCTCGGCCTCGATGAAGAACGCCTCGTCGGTCTCGTCGACGCGGAGGCGGATGTGGTCGGAGACCATGTCGGCGGCCTTGATCCCGCGGTCGAGCTGGGCGCCCTCGACGACGATCTCGGAGGCGAGGTCGAGGTCCGGGATGTCCGGCTCCTGGCGGATCGAGTCGGGGTCGATGAGCGCGAGGGTGTAGGATAGGCCGTCGATCTCGATGTGGAGCTTGCGGGTCTCCTCGTCGAGTTCGAGGTGGATCAGGTCGCCCGAGTTGGCCATGCCGGCGATGTCCTCCAGTCGGGCGAGGTTGACGCCGATGACGCCGCCGTCGGCGTCGTAGGATTCGAACGCGGCCGCCTCCAGCGTGAGGTCGACCATGCCGACGTTGGCGGGGTCGACGGCCCGGATGGAGAGCTCCTCCTCGTTCAGGCGGATCTTACACTCGTCGACCAACACGCTCACCGAATCGAGCGCGTCCTGAAACGTCGACGCGCCCACGATGGCCTTGAACATATACGTTCAACTTGGGCGGTATCACCTAAAAAGGCACCCGATCGGAACGGCGACCGACCGCTCAGAGCGACCGGACGAGGCGGGCGACGACGACCGCGAGCGTGACGACGGTCCGCCACAGTCGGAGCCGTTCGAGCCGGTATTCGCCCGCGTCGGATCCGTCCGCCTCGTCGCCTTCGTCGTCCGGTCCGCGGTCGCGTTCACAGGTCGCGTCGCCGTCGGGCCGGTCGGGCGGCGGGTCGGTGGCTCGGTCCGGTTCCTCCCGCGGGTCCCGGCCGGACGCCGCCGGCTCACGGGACGGATCAGCCGCGTCGCGGTCGGGTGCCTTTCGATCGGTCGCGTCGTGACCGCCCGCGTCACCGCTCGCGATCTCGTCGGCTGAGTTCGATTCCGCGTCGATGCCCTCGGCCGCTGGCAGTGGCTCGTCGATCATGTGGGCTCTCGGCCGGGGTAGGCCGTACGTGACGATACGAGGTTAATTTATAAATAAACGAGCCGAACGCAAGGCGAAACTGAAACTCGTCCGGGCGGACGGTCCCGGCCGGTCACCGCCCGCCGTTCGGGTCCGGCCTCAGATGAGCGGTTCGACGAGGTCGCGCCCCTCGGCGAGCAGGTCGTCGACGGCGCCCTCGGAGTCGGCCTCCGCGTACACGCGCAGCTTCGGCTCGGTGCCGGAGGGGCGGACGAGCAGCCACGAGCCGTTCTCCAAGAGGAGCTTGAACCCGTCGAGGGTGACGACCTTCGCGACGGGGGAGCCGCGGACGGACTCCGGGATGTGGTCTTCGAGCTCGTCTAAGACGCCTTCCTTCCGGTCGTCGGGGCAGTCGAGCGACACCTTCCCGGCCGCGATGCGGCCGTGCTCGTCGAGCAGGCGGTCGACGCGCGCGTCGAACGGCTCGGCGGCGTGGGTCGCGGCCGCGAGCAGCGCCATCAGCACGCCGTCCTTCTCGCGGACGTGGCCGCGGAGGGTGAACCCGCCCGACTCCTCGCCGCCGAACAGCGCGTCGTGCTCGCCCATCGCCTCGGCGACCCACTTGAAGCCGACCGGCGTCTCGTACACGTCCTCGCCGTGCGCCTCCGCGATGCGGTCGACGAGGAACGTCGTCGAGACGGTGCGGACCGCTGGCCCCGAGTCGGTCTCTAGGAGGCGGTCGTAGCAGGCCGAATAGAAGAGGTTGGCGTCGAGGACGCCGCGCTCGGGCGTGACGACCGCGATCCGGTCGGCGTCGCCGTCGTTGGCGACCCCGAGGTCGACGTCGCTTTGGGGGTCGGTCACGCGCTCGGCCAGTTCTCCGAGGTGTTCGGCCGACGGCTCGGGGGAGTCGCCGCCGAAGGTCACGTCGCGCTCGCAGCGCAGGCGGACGACCTCCGCGCCGGCCGATTCGAGGAGGGCGTCCGTGACGCCGCGTCCGCTCCCGTGCATCGCGTCGTACGCGACCGTGAGCCCGGAGAGGTCGACCGCGTCGCCCCCGTTCCCGCTCCCGGCGACGCGCCCGACGACCTCGCGGGCGGCGTCGGCGTGATCGCTCACGAGGTCGACGTGCTCGATCGCCCCGCGTTCGCTTTCGGGGAGCAGGTCCGGCTCCGCGAGCCGCTCGACGACGTCCTCGGTCACGTCGGGGAGCGCGGGCGCGCCGTCGTGCGGGATGAACTTCACGCCGTTGTACTCGGGCGGGTTGTGCGAGGCCGTGACCATACACGCGCCGGCCAGGCCGCGGGAGACGATCGCGTGAGCGATGACGGGCGTCGGCGCGTCGCGCTCTGGGAGCAGTACGTCGAAGCCGTTGCCGGCGAGCACCTCGGCGAGGCTCTCGGCGAACCCCTCCGAGGTCTCGCGGGCGTCGTACCCCACGGCGACCGGCTCGTCGCGCCCCGCCGCGTCGAGGTGGTCCGCGACCGCCTGCCCGACGATCCGCACGCGCTCGTCGGTGAAGGTGTCGAGCGTCGCGCGCCAGCCGTCCGTGCCGAAGGCAATCTGGTCCATGTCGCCCACGTCGGCGGCGGGGACAATAATGCCCGGTGTCGGTCGCGAGGCTTGCGCGAGTGAGCCGCCACTCGCTATTTATAAACGAACGGCGGTGGCGCGTGCCGACGAGCGCCCACAGGGCGCGAGTCGCACGCGCGAGGTCGTCGGGCTTCGCCCGACTGCCAGAGGCGCGTCGCGCCTCGCTGTCGCCGGCGCTACGCGCCGGCTGCCAGAGGGACCTTCGGTCCCTCGCTGGAGTCAGTCGCCGGAGCGAAGCGGAGGCGACTGACGAGGCTGGGGAGGCGTGAGGCGCGGTCGCGTGAGCGACCGGAGGGAGCGAACGGGAGCACGGAAGTCGTAGCCCGCGCAGCGAACGCAGTGAGCGAGCAGGACCGTCTTCCGGCGGTCGCTGTGCGAGGCGGGACTCAAAGCCCCAGCCGTGAGGACGACGCACGCTCGTTGCGCTCCTCACTCGGTCGCTACCGCTCCCTCACTGCGGTGCTTACGTCGCCTGCGTCGTCCTCACGGCTGGGGCTTTGGAGATGTTCGCCGTCGGTCCGTAGTCGGTTAGTTATAAATAGCCGACTGGGTTTAAAAAAGCGAAACGCTCCCCCCCAGAGCCGTGGACGAACCGTCGGCAACTGTGATCTCGTTTCTGGACCGCTTCGATCGCCTCCGTTTTTTATTACTCGCCCCCGAACCCGGATTATGACCCGAATCGCGGCCGTCTCCGGCAGTCGGAGTGCGGACAGCACCACGCGGGCCGCGCTCCGCGTCGCGCTCGACGCCGCGGCCGACGCCGGTGCTGACACTGACCTGATCGATCTGGCCGCCGTCGACCTCCCGCTGTACCACCCTGAGGAGGACGCGCAGGGGGACAGCGAGGAACTGAAGCGCCGCGTTCGCGAGGCCGACGGCGTCCTCGCCGGCACGCCCGTCTACCGCGGCTCCTACTCGTCGACGTTCAAGAACTTCCACGACTTCTGCGGCTCCGACGAGTACGCGAACACGGCCGTGGGGCTGCTCGCGACCGCGGGCGGTGGGTCGTACGGCGGCACGCTCGAACACCTCCGGTCGACGTTCCGCAACGTCCACGCGTGGACGGTGCCCCACGAGGTCGGGATTCAGGGCGCCTCCTCGAAGGTCGAGACGGTCGCGGCCAGCCCCGACGGCGAGCCGCGGATCACCGACGAGGACCTCCGCGGCCGCACCGAGCGACTCGGGCGAGTCGTCGTCGAACACGCCGAGCGGATGCGGGAGTGACGCGCCCGCGGTCGCGCCCGCTCCCGGCGCCCCGCGAGCCGTCGGGCTTTTGCCCCGCTCGCCGCTACGACGCACATGACCGAACCGGGTGACGACGACCGTGTCCGCTAACCGGAAGGGGGACCGCCGCGAGCGCGAACTGGTGAACGCCCTAGACGAGGCCGGGTTCGCCGTGATGCGCGCGCCGGCCAGCGGCTCCGCCACGGAGCGGGAGCTGCCCGACGTGCTCGCGGGCGACGGCGAGACGTTCTACGCCATCGAGGCGAAGTCGAGCGCGGGCGACCCCATCTATCTCACCGGCGAGGAGGTGGAGGCGCTGCTGTTCTTCGCGCGGAACTTCGGCGCGAAGGCCCGGATCGCGGTGCGGTTCGACCGCGAGGACTGGTTCTTCTTCCACCCGGGCGACCTCTACACCACCGACGCCGGCTCGTATCGGGTGAAGAAGGAGAAAGCGCTCGCGGACGGCACCGACTTCCCGGAGTTCGTCGGCGAGACGGAGAAAGTGACGCTCTCGGAGGTCGGCGAGGGCGACGAGGGCGGCGACGACGCGACCGACCCGGAGACCGAGGAGCGCCGGACGATCCTGGAGGCCGTTCGGGACGGCCACATGCCGGTCGAGGACGCGCTCGACGTGTTGTAGCCGGACGGAGCGGCTCTCAGTCGGACTCCTCCCTCGCGTCCGCGGCGTATTCGTTCAGGTCGTCGGCCAGCGTCTCCGCCTGCTCGGGGGTCAACCGAACCCGGTCGGCGTGCGGCGGCACCGCGTCGACGCCGACGGTGTCCAGTTCGACGCTCAGTACGACGCGGTCCGGCGACTCGTCACCCACGGCGACGTCCACGACCCCGTCGAGCGACAGGGCGGTCTCGTGGGTCTCGACCTCCGCGGCGACGAGGTCGAGCGTCGTGTACGCGTTCACGGTCGTGATTCTGTTTGACATAGGGTTGGTGCTGTGGCGGCTCCGTCCTCAGTCGTCGGCGGTCGGCTTGGTCCGGTTCGGCTCCTCGGCGCCGACCTCGTCGGCGACCGGCGCAAGCGCGACCGCGCACTGCTTGTAGTTCGGTTCGTTCGACCGCGGGTCGGTGGCCGAAAGCGTCAGCTCGTTCGTCTCGGCGCGGTGGATCGGCAGCCAGACCGTCCCGGTCGGGACGGCCGCGTCGGCGGTCACGCGGACGCGGATCGATCCGCGCCGCGAGGAGAGGCGCGCGGTCTCGTCGGGTTCGATTTCCGCCTCGTCGGCCGACGCCCTCCCGTCGTTCACCGCCGCGACCGTGTCCGGGTTGACTCGCGCGACGATCGGCGAGTCCGCGTCCCCGTCCCGCGACCGGATCCCGGTGTTGTACCCGTCGGGCTCGCGGCCGGTCGTCAGCGTGAGCGGATACGACTCGTCGACCGGCTCCGGCACCTCGGCGTGGGTCCCGGTCGAGAACCGCGCGCGGCCGGAGGGCGTCCGAAACGACCAGTCGCCGTCGTCGCGGTAGCGGTAGCCGCCCTCCGACTTCGCCGACGGAGCAGGCCAGCGGACCGCGCGCTCCTCTCGGAGTCGGTCGTAGGAGATCCCGGAGCAGTCGGCGTCCGTCCCGGCGGTCAGCGCGGCGAACTCGTCGAACACGGCCTCGGGCTCCGTCGCCGGGAACAGCCCGGGAACGAGCGCCTCGCCGACCGACGCGACGATGTCGAGGTCGGTCCGCACGGCCGGCGCGAGCTCCGAGGCGGGCCGGACGCGCGAGACCCGTCGCTCCATGTTCATCGCCGTGCCGTCGGACTCCCCCCACGTCGCGGCCGGGAGGACGACGTCCGCCAGCTCGGTGGTGTCGGTGTGGAAGGCGTCCTGGACGACGAGGAACGCGTCCCGGAGGCGTTCGCGGGCGGCCGACGCGTCCGGGAGCCCCGCGGCCGGGTTCGTCGCGACGGCCCAGACGGCCTCGACGGGCCCGTCGTCGACCGCGTCGACGATGTCGACCGGTCCCGGGCCGGCGTCGTCGGGGAGGCGCTCGACGGGCACGTCCCACGCCTCGGCGATCGTCCGCCGCTCGTCCGGGTCCTCGAACGAGCGCATCCCCGGCCACGACCCCTTCGACGAGCAGACGCGCGTCCCCATCGAGTTGGCCTGTCCGGTCAGCGAGAACGGGCCGCTTCCCGGGCCCATGTTGCCGGTCGCGAGGCAGAGGTCGATCAGCGCGCCGGCGGTGGCGGTCCCCTGCGCGCTCTGGTTGACCCCCATGCCCCAGTAGACGAGCGTCGGGTCCCGGAGCGCGTCGGCGAGCGCGTCCACGGCCGCGAGCGGCACCTCAGCGGTCGCCGCGGCCTCCACCGGGTCGGGGAGCTCGGCGCGGAGCGCATCGAAGCCGGTCGTCGCTCTCTCGACGAACGCCCCGTCCACCTCGTCGCGCTCGACGACGCGGGCGAGGACGGCCCGAGCCAGCGCGAGGTCTGTGCCAGGCTCGGGCGCGACGTGTCGATCGCCCTCCGCCGCGGTCTGCGTCTCGACGGGGTCGACGACGATCAGGCGGCTCCCGTCCTCCGTCGCGCTCTCGACTATCCAGCGGAACAGCACGGGGTGGGCCACCGCCGGGTTCGCGCCCCAGACGACGTGGGTCGTCGCGCCCTCGATATCGTCGTACGTCGGCGGGGGCGCGTCGCTCCCGAACGCGTCGTCGTACGCGGTCACGGCGCTCGCCATACAGAGGGTGGTGTTCGCGTCGTAGTGACGCGTCCCGAAGCCGCCCCGGGCCAGCTTCCCGAGCGCGTAGGCGGCCTCGTTCGTCTGTTGCCCGCTCCCGAGCACCGCGAGGCCGTCGCGGTCCCGGTCCAGTACGCCGCGGAACTCGTCGACGATCCGCGAGAGCGCGACGTCCCACGTGGTGCGGCGGAGCTCGCCGCCGGCCCGGACGTACGGCCTCGTCAGCCACTCGCCGTCGGGGTTCTGCGTCTCGTCGATGCCGCGGGCGCAGGCGAGGCCGCGGTTCGTCGGGTGGGCCACGTCGCCCCGGACGCCGTCGATCCCGTACCCCGAGTCGACCCGCCCCGTGAGGTGGCCGCAGCCGACCGCGCAGCGCATACAGGTGGTCGGGACGGGGTCGTTCACTCCGCACCCCGCTCCGTCTCGTCGCCGGTCGGCTCCGCGGGGAACAGCTCCGGCGCGACGTCCATCGACGCCACCGGGACGGTCGCGTCGCCGCGACCGCGCGACCGCTCCGGCGTCGCCTCGCCGGCGCGGTCGCGGGCGCGCTCGGCGGGCCTCTCGGCGCTCCGGTCAGTCATCGCTCTCCGTCGCCGTCGGCGTCCCGTCGGCGTCGGTCGGCGCGGGCCCCTCCCCGTCGGCGAACGGGTACCACGACCGCTTCGCATCGTGGAGGCAGGGGTCCTCGTAGTCGGTCTCCTCGGGCTCGGCCAGCTCGACGAGCGCCGCCTCGCCGGTCGCCTCGACCCACTCCCGGAACGTCTGCCCCGCCTCGCGGTCGGCCGCGAACGCGTTCAGGAGGTTCCGCAGCAGGCCCGGCACCTCGTCGGCCGGGACGCGCTGCCTGATCCACTCGACGAAGGAGGGCTCGGGGCCGATCCCGCCGCCGACGCCGACGTCGATGGCCTCCACCATCTCGCCGTCCTTCCGCGCCCGCATCCCCTGGAAGCCGATATCGGCGGTCATCGCCTGCCCGCAGTCGGCCGTGCAGCCGGAGTAGTGGATCTTGATCTGCTCGATGTCGTCCGGGAGCTCCACGTTGGCGCGCAGCCACCGGAGCATCGCCGCCGTCCGGGCCTTCGTCTCCGTCAGCGCCAGCGAGCAGAACTCCGTGCCCGTACACGCCATCGCCCCGCGGGTGAACACGCTCGGTTCGGGGCTGTGGGTGTCGAGCAGCTCGGCGTCGAGCAGGTCGTCGAGCTCCGACTCGGGCACGTCCAAGATCAGCGGGTTCTGCCGCCGCGTCAGCCGCATCTCGCCCGAGCCGTGCGCCGCCGCGAGGTCGGCCAACCGGACCGTCTCTTCTGCGGTCAGGCGTCCGATCGGGACCGTGAGACCCACGTAGTAGCGTCCGTCCGTCTGCTCGTGGACGCCGACGTGGTCGTGTTTCCCCTCGGACGGCGCCTTCCCCGCGTTGTACGTGTACTCGTCGCGGAGGTCATCGCCCGCGCGCCGGAGGTCGAAGTCGACGTACGACGCCTGGAGGCGCTCGCGGATCGCGTCCGTGCCCCGCTCGTCGACGAAGAAGCGGCTCCGGTTCTTCTGGCGGTTCTCCCGGTCGCCGTGCTCGAAGTACAGCTCGACGAACCCCCTGACGACGTCGTACGCGTGCTCGGGCGTCACGAACACGTCGAGGCTCCGCGCCCGCCGGGGCTCGCGGCCGCCGAGGCCGCCGCCGACGCGGACGTTGAACCCCCGCACCGCCTCGCCGTCGACCGTCTTCTCGGCCGGTTCGAGGCCGATCCCGTTGATCGAGTCCTGCGCGCACCCCTCCCGGCAGCCGGTGACGCTGATGTTGAACTTCCGGGGCATGTTCGCGAGGTCGTCGTCGGCGCGGAGCTTCGCCGTGATCTCGTCGAGCACCGGCTGCGCGTCGACGAACTCGTGTTCGTCGCGACCGGCCACCGGACAGCCCGAGATGTTCCGCATCGTGTCGCCCCCCGACGAGCGCGACGAGAGGCCGACGCCTTCGAGCTTCTCCCAGATCGCCGGGACGTCCTCCAGCTTGAGCCAGTGGAGCTGGATCGACTGGCGGGTGGTGAGGTCGATCCACGCGTCGCCGAACTCCGGGTTCGAGGCCGGCCCCCGCGCGTACTCCGCGGCGACCTCGCCGACGGCGCGCAGCTGTTCGGCGGTGAGCTGGCCGTTCGCGTTCGCCAGCCGCAGCATGAAGTAGCTCTCCTGGCCGGAGCGCTGGTGGAAGACGCCCCAGAACTTGAACCGGGAGAACCACATGTCGCGCTCGTCCTCCGGGATCGACTCCCACCCGGCCTCGGCGAACCCCAGGATCTTCTCCCGGACCTCGTCCCCGTACATCCCCTCCTTCCACGTCTCCTTCTTGTTCGTCACGCGGTCCCACCCGAGTTACCGGTCCGAGCTATTGACGACGAATTTCCAATTATCTTCGTCATTTGTCTGAATATCGCATAA
Source organism: Halorubrum sp. SP3 (assembly GCF_005435195.1). NCBI lineage: Archaea > Methanobacteriati > Methanobacteriota > Halobacteria > Halobacteriales > Haloferacaceae > Halorubrum > Halorubrum sp. SP3. The sequence goes on from NZ_SGTU01000011.1 coordinate 87,133, forward strand.
GTATCGCCGCATAAAGTGTTGTCTCTTTAATAAAAACGAAAAATACGCGCGCTCTCTTCAGAGTGCGGCACTTCGTCCGTTCGCGACGGATAATTGCGGAGTAAGAGGTACGAATTTATAATTCTTGGAATTATTTGGGCTAGAAGAACTCGGATCGGAAATCCGAGATCGAACGCCGATATTGGGTAAGGACATCTAATCGATAGGGAGACCTTCCATCTTTGTCGCGTAGAACCCACCAGAAACGCGATACAACGCGGTCTTTGATGACAGACAACAGTTATCCGTCGCACAGGCCATCGTGTATCCAGTCGAAATGATTCCCGACGACGACGCCAATGGAAACGACGATCGATCAGTTCCGCCGCCCGCATTATGACCGAGCGGCGACCGACCACCTGTATGCGCTGCGCGGTCGGCTGCGGCTACCGCCAGGAGGCGGCGGACGACGACCGGCGCGTCGTCGACGTCTCCGGGGACCCGGCCCACCCGGCCACCGGCGGCCGCACCTGCCAGCGCGGGGTCAGCGAGACCGTCGACCCCGGCGCGGACCGGCTGACGCGGCCGCTGATCCGTCGCGGCGGGTCGCTCCGACCGACGGACTGGGACACCGCCCTCGGCGTCGTCGCGACCCGGCTCATCGAGGCGATCCGGGGGAGCCCGGACAACGTCGCCGTGCTGGGGAGCGGGCAGCAGACGAACGAGGCCGCCTACGCGCTGGGGAAGGTCACCCGCGGCGCGTTCGGGACGCGGTACTACGACGCGAACACGACGCTGTGCATGGCCTCGGCGGTCATGGCGTACCACCAGGCGTTCGGCAGCGACGGGCCGCCGCCGACGTACGACGACGTCCCGGCGGCGGACACCCACGTCGTCTGGGGCGCGAACCCCGCCGTCGCCCACCCGGTCCTCCACTCGTGGATCGAGAACAGCGCCGCCGCGGGCGACGGCGACCTGATCGTCGTCGACCCGGTGGAGACGCGGACGGCGGCGGCCGCCGACCGCCACGTCGCGCCCGAGCCGGGCACCGATCTCGCGCTGGCTCGGGCCGTCCTCGCCCGCGTCGTCGAGCGCGGTGCGGTCGACGAGCGGTTCGTCGAGCGACACACCGAGGGGTACGCCGAGGCCGTCGAGTCGCTCCCGGCCGCCGCCGACGCCGCGGCGACCGCGGACGTCCCGCTCGAACGGATCGACGAGATTGCCGGCGCGCTGGCCGCGGACTCGCTGATCTACTGGGGGATGGGCGTCAACCAGAGCATCCAGGGCACGGGGACGGCGCGGGCGATCATCGACCTCTGTCTCGCGACGGGCAACATGGGGCCGGGGAGCGGCCCGTTCTCGCTCACGGGACAGGCCAACTCGATGGGGAACCGCGTCTGCGCCTCGAAGCGGACGTGGCCGGGCCACCGGCCGTTCGACGACCCGGACGCCCGACGCGACGTCGCGGACGCGTGGGACGTGCCGCTCGGGCGCCTCCCCGACGATCCCGGGCCGGGGTTCGTGCGCATCGTCGACGAGCTCGCCCGCGGCAACGTCGACGTCTGCTGGACGGTCGCGACGAACCCGGCCGCCGGGATGCCCGACGCCGGCCACGTCGAGCGCGCGCTCGACGAGGCGTTCCTGATCGTCCAGGACGCGTTCCGGTCGGACACCGTCGCCCACGCCGACGTGGTGTTGCCCGCGGCCACGTGGGGGGAGTCCGAGGGGACGACGACGAACATGGAGCGCCGCGTCTCGCGGGTCACCGCGGCCGCCGATCCTCCGGGGAAGGCCAGACAGGACCTCGACGTCATCGCGGCGATCGGCAACCGGATCCACCCCGGCCTGTTCGACGACCCGCCGCTTGACCCGGGCGCGGTGTTCGACGAGATGCGCGCCCTCACCGCCGGCACGACGGCCGACCTGTCCGGGATCTCCTACGATCGGCTCGCCGACGAACTGGCGGTCCGCTGGCCCGCCCCGAGCGCGGACGCCGAGGGCGGCTACCGGTACCGCGACGGCGGCGACTGGTCGTTCGAGACGCCGTCGGGCCGCGCCCGGTTCTCGACGGCCGCGCACGCCGAGGTGCCGGAGCCGGTCGACGGCGAGTACCCGCTCACGCTGACGACGGGCCGGGCCGACGGCGTCTACAACACCGGCGTCCGGACGCGCGACGGCGCGGACGGGGCCCCCACGGCCCGGATCCACCCCGAGACGATCGCTCGCCACTTGGAGGCGTTCGACCGGGGGGAGACGGTGATCGCGTCCCGGCGGGGCGACGTGCGCGTCGCGGTGAGCGCGAACGACGACGTGCCGCCCGGAATGATCTGGCTGCCGATCCACAACGGGGCGATCAACGAACTCACGCTGTCAGCGGTCGACCCGGACTCCGCCGAACCGAATCTCAAGCAGTGCGCGGTGCGGATCGCGGCGCCGGAGCGACGCGGGCGCCGGGACCCCGAACCGGTCGCCTCCGAGTGATCTCCGGGCGCGCCGTTCCGGTAGTACGCGCCTCGTTGCCGGAGACGCGCTCCGCCGTTCTCGCTATTCTGTCCATGTAATGAACGATCATACGGTAAATAAATTTAAATCATGGCTTTTGACGGCGCTTATTTCTCACTAAGAAAAATTCTCTTTCTAAAATAAAGAATAAAATGGGCTCGAAGCGTGGGAGTTTGCTATTACTCATTCTATCAACTATCGACGTACATATGTCCATCAGTTATCTTATTAACGTCGGGTTCATGCCCTTTCAACGTGAATTACCGTACGTTCGAATGCGTCGAGGCGCAGACGGATGAGAAACCGACAGTCAGCGAGGGCGATCCGCACGGGCGGGCGCCGACCGGCGAGGGGTGGTGCGCGTGAACAGCCCGATCGAGATGACGAAGTACCGGACGCTGCTGCTCGCGACGGTCGGGTTCAACTTCTCCTTTTTAATCTGGTTCTCGTTCGCGCCGTTCACGGGGCCGATGGCCGAGGAGTTCGGGCTGTCGCTGGCCGAGATCGGGGTCTTGGCGAGCGCGGCGATCTGGCTGGCGCCGTTCGGACGGGTCCTCACGGGGTGGCTCTCGGACCGGTTCGGGGCGCCGACGATCTTCGCCATCGTGCTGGCGTACGTCGGGGTCTTCTCGATCTGGAGCGCGTTCGCCGAGTCGTACGCGACGTTCTTCGCCGCGCGGCTGATCGTGGCCACGGCGGGGATCACGTTCGTAATCGGGATCCAGCACGTCTCCGAGTGGTTCGAAGCCGAGGAGCTCGGCACCGCTGAGGGGATCTACGCGGGGATCGGCAACGCCGGCGCGGCGGGCGGGGCGCTCGTGCTCCCTCGGGTGTTCTCGACCGGGTGGGAGGGACCGATCTTCGCCACGAACTGGCGCGCCGCGTTCTTCTACACCGGCGTGGTGTCGATCCTGCTCGCGGGCGTCTACTACGCGTTCGGCGAGGCCGCGAAGAGCAGCGAGAAGCGCGCGGCGACGAGAGAGAGCGCGGGACTTCGAGAGTGGCTCTTCACCGCGACCCGGTACGGCACGGTCGTGTTGGCGCTCGCGTACGTAATGACGTTCGGGCTCGAACTGTCGATGAACGGGTGGCTCGCCACCTACTACCGCGAGGGATTCGGCACGCGGAACCTCGTGCTCGCGTCGACGTTCGCCGCGACGTTCTCCGTCGCCGCCGGACTGCTGCGCCCGATCGGCGGCTACGTCAGCGACCGGCTGGCGCGGGCCGAGCGGAACATCATCCCGCTGTTCCCGGGCCGCTACCGCGAGCAGTGGACGTTCGTCTCGCTGTGTTTCGTCGTGCTCGCGATGTTCGGGATGACGCTCGCGGGGCTCTCCGGCCGGGTGCTCGTCGCCGTCGGCGCCGGGTTCCTCGTCGGCATGGGCTGTGCGTTCTCCGAAGGGGCGATCTTCGCGCAGGTGCCCGCCATGTTCCCGGACAGCTCCGGCGCCGTGGCCGGCGTCGTCGGCGGCGTCGGCACCGTCGGCGGGATCGTCTACCCCCTCGTGTACGCCGCCCCGCTGCTTCCGAACCTCCACGTCGGATACGCGGTCGTCGGCGCGTCGATGATCCCGATCGTGGCGCTGGCGGCGTGGGTGTTCCAGCCCCGGATCGCCGAGCGGGCGACGGACGACGGGTTCGTGAGCGAGGGCGAGGCGGCGCCCGTCGCCGACGACTGACGGCGCGCGGGGGGACGCCGCCGCCGACCCCCTCGCTTATCCCTCGCGGCGCCGAACCCTGCCACGAATGAGCGAGGACTTCGGCCTGCTCGAACCCGCGGACCAGCCCGGCGACGAGTGGGAGCAGCTCGACGTCTCCGACACCGAGGCCGACCGGATCGCCCGGCGGCAGGACCGCGAGTTCGACGAGTTCCGCAAGCGGATCAAGGACACGGAGCAGTTCAAGCTCCAGGAGTCGGTGTTCGACGACGCCACGCTGGCCGCGGTGTACAAGCTGGTCCAGGACGGCTACGTCGACGCGTTCGGCGGGCCGGTGTCGACCGGGAAGGAGGCGAGCGTCTTCGAGGCGCTCGGCGGACAGGCCGGCGAGCGTCCCGAGCCGGGTTCGGAGGCGGCGGGCGGCGGGCCGGAGGGCGTCACCCCCGAGCGCGAGGTCGCGGTGAAGGTGTACCGGATCAACTCCTCGAACTTCCGACAGATGCGCGACTACCTGGAGGGCGACCCGCGGTTCGAAGGGATCGCGAGCGACAAGAAGGCGGTCGTGCTGGCGTGGACCCGCAAGGAGTTCGCGAACCTCGAACGCGCGCGCAAGGCCGGCGTCCGGGTGCCAGAGCCGATCGCGGTCCAGCGCAACGTCCTCGTGATGGAGCTGGTCGGCCACGCCGAGGACCGCGCCCGGCGGCTGAGCGAGGTCGACGTGGAGAACCCCGAGACCGCCTACGAGGTCGTCCGCGAGTACATGCGTCGGCTGTACGGCGCCGGGCTGATCCACGGCGACCTCTCCGAGTACAACATGATCATCCACGAGGGCGAGCTGGTGATCATCGATCTGGGACAGGCCGTGACGGTTCACCATCCCAACGCCGGGGAGTTCCTGAGGCGCGACTGCGAGAACGTGTCGGCCTTTTTCACCCGGCAGGGGATCGACGTCGACCCCGACGACCTCCGCGCGTACGTGACGGAGCCGGAGCCGGACCCGACCGGGGAGCCGGGAGAAGACCGAGGGCCGGGGTCGGGCGGACGGGACGACTCCGGAGAGGGGTCCGACGAGTAGATCGCGGCGACACGGCCCTCAAGAGGCTGGAGACCACCGTCACGCGGCCACACACCGCCCGCGGCGGAACACTCTTAAAAGGCTCCGCCGGGTACTCCGTGATATGCAACACGTGACGGTTCCGCAGGACCGGATCGGCGTCGTCATCGGCGCCGGCGGCGAGACGATGCGGGAGATCGAAGAGCGGGCGAACGTGCGGCTCGACATCGACTCGGAGTCGGGGAGCGTCGCCATCGAGGAGCGCGACGACCCCGTCGCGGCGATGGTGGCTCCCGACATCATCAAGGCGATCGGCCGCGGCTTCAAGCCGGAGACGGCGCTGTCGATCCTCGACCACGACCTCCGGACGCTCGACCTGATCGACCTGTCGGAGCACACCCGCAACGACAACGACCTCCAGCGCAAGAAGGGCCGGATCATCGGCGAGAACGGTCGCACGCGAGAGCTGTTAGAGGAGCTGTCGGGCGCCAACGTCGTCGTCTACGGGTCGACCGTGGGCGCGGTGGGCCAGCCCGAGGAGCTCGAAGTGGTCCGGCGGGCGGTCGGGATGCTGCTCGACGGCGCGCCCCACGGCGCGGTGTACTCGTACTTGGAGCGCATGTCGAACGAACTCGACGACGACGTGAGCTTCAACGCGCCGCAATAATCGGCAGAATTTCTCGGAGTCGCGGGCGGCGTCGCTGTTTGTCTATAAACTGCTGTTATTGGTGATGTGGAGAACTCCTCCAAAGCCCCAGTCGCTCGCTTATAAGCACCTGACCACAGATCGACGGCGAACATCTCCAAAGCCCCAGCCGGGAGGCGGGCGCACGCTCGCTGTCGTTCGAGACGCCGACGGCGTCTCGTGATGACGAGAGAGCTTCGCTCTCTCGAACCACGCTCCTCGGTCACTCACTTCGTTCGCTCCCTGTGGTGCTTGCGTCGTCATCAGAACGCTTCGCGTTCTGATTGGCTCGCGAGAGCGGAGCTCTCGTGAACGCCTGCGCCCGCCTCTCGGCAGCGTGGCGGTACGCGCCACGGGCAACCGGCGGCGGAGCCGCCGGTGACTGCCCCTTTGCGTCCCACCCCCACAGCAACCGCACCGCACCGCGACCGCAGCCTCACACCTCCCCAGCCTCGTCGCTGGCACCCTCCGCTTCGCTCCGGGAGCCAGCGACTCCCTCGCGCGTGCGGTTCGCGCCGCGGTGCGGCGCTCACCGGCACGCGCCACCGCAGTCCGTTTATAACCTATTTGCGTCCAGCAGTTGATCTGGAGTTCTATAAAAAGGGCCGTGTGAACGCACCGCATACCGGTCGATACTCCCCCACCGTGTTGCGGTTTCGCACGATACGAGCGAAGGATTTATATAGAATCACAAACAATCAATGGTCGTAATGTCACAGCGTCAGCGGATGGGCAATCAGCCCATGATCGTACTTTCTGAAGAGTCGCAGCGTACCTCCGGAAAGGACGCGCAGAACATGAACATCACGGCCGGCAAAGCGGTCGCGGAGTCGGTCCGCACCACGCTCGGCCCGAAAGGGATGGACAAGATGCTCGTCGACTCCGGCGGGTCCGTCGTCGTCACGAACGACGGCGTCACCATCCTGAAGGAGATGGACATCGACCACCCGGCGGCCAACATGATCGTCGAGGTAAGCGAGACGCAGGAGGAGGAGGTCGGCGACGGCACTACCTCCGCGGTCGTGGTCGCCGGTGAGCTCCTCGATCAGGCCGAGGAGCTCCTCGATCAGGACATCCACGCGACGACCCTCGCACAGGGGTACCGCCAGGCCGCCGAGGAGGCCAAGTCGATCCTCGAAGACGAGGCCATCGACGTCTCCGCGGACGACCGCGACACGCTCGTCGAGATCGCCGAGACGGCGATGACGGGCAAGGGCGCGGAGAACTCCAAGGACCTCCTCGCCGAGCTCGTCGTCGACGCCGTCCTCGCGGTTCAGGACGACGACGGCATCGACACGGAGAACGTCTCCGTCGAGAAGGTCGTCGGCAGCTCCATCGACGAGTCCGAGCTCGTCGAGGGCGTCATCGTCGACAAGGAGCGCGTCGACGAGAACATGCCCTTCGCGGTCGAGGACGCCGACGTGGCGCTGTTCGACGGCGCCATCGAGGTGAAGGAGACCGAGATCGACGCCGAGGTCAACGTCACCGACCCCGACCAGCTCCAGCAGTTCCTCGACCAGGAGGAGGCCCAGCTCCGCGAGATGGTCGACCACCTCGTCGACATCGGCGCCGACGTCGTCTTCGTCGGTGACGGCATCGACGACATGGCCCAGCACTACCTCGCGCAGGAGGGCATCCTCGCCGTCCGCCGCGCGAAGTCCGACGACCTCAAGCGCCTCGCCCGCGCGACCGGCGGCCGCGTCGTCTCCAACCTCGACGACATCGAGACGGACGACCTCGGCTTCGCCGGCTCCGTCGCCCAGAAGGACATCGGCGGCGACGAGCGCATCTTCGTCGAGGATGTCGAGGAGGCGAAGTCCGTCACGCTCATCCTCCGCGGCGGCACCGAACACGTCGTCGACGAGGTCGAGCGCGCCATCGACGACTCGCTCGGCGTCGTCCGCACGACGCTGCTCGACGGGAAGGTGCTGCCCGGCGGCGGCGCCCCCGAGGCCGAGCTCGCCCTCCAGCTCCGCGACTTCGCCGACTCCGTCGGCGGTCGCGAGCAGCTCGCTGTCGAGGCGTTCGCCGACGCCTTGGAAGTCGTCCCGCGCACCCTCGCGGAGAACGCGGGCCTCGACCCCATCGACTCGCTGGTCGACCTCCGCTCCCGCCACGACGGCGGCGAGTTCGGCGCCGGTCTCGACGCCTACACGGGCGACGTGATCGACATGGAGGCTGAGGGCGTCGTGGAGCCGCTCCGCGTCAAGACCCAGGCCATCGAGTCCGCCACCGAGGCGGCCGTCATGATCCTCCGCATCGACGACGTCATCGCGGCCGGCGACCTCAAGGGCGGCGGCACCGACGACGGCGGCGACGAGGGCGGCCCCGGCGGCGCGCCCGGCGGAATGGGCGGCGGCATGGGCGGCATGGGCGGTATGGGCGGCGCGATGTGAGCTTCGCGTAGGCCACACCACCCACACCGACCGCAGCCGCTTCGCCGAACCGTCCGCAGACCGACCGTCGCGCGCCCCCTACGGGCCCCGACGACACGCGACTTTTATCGACGACCGACCGCGTAGCGGTCCGCTCGTCGCTCGCCCGCGTCTCCCTTCGCCTCACCGCGCACCGCGCTACCGACCCTCACATTCGGCTCGTGAGACACGAGGGTAACACCGGCGTAACCACCGGACGGCGGTGTCCGCGAGCGATTAAGTGACTCCCGGCCCTCCGATCTATCGACGAGGTTCTCACGTTCACCATGCCACAGCAGAAAGCCGACTACGCAGACGAGACGGAGATCGACGCGGAACTGGACGGGCTTCCCGACGACGAGACCGTCGAGGAGACGGTCGCCAATCTGGAGGAACGCGGCTTCGACGTGATCGTCGTCGACGACGCCGACGAGGCGCTGGCAACCGTGAAATCTCAGATCCCCGCCGGCGTCTCCGTGATGAACGGGCACTCGACGACGCTCGAAGAGATCGGGTTCGACGAGTTCCTGAGCGAGGGCGACCACGAGTGGGAGAGCCTCCCGGACCAGATCTGGGGCATCGACGACGACGCGGAGCGACAGACCGCGCGGCGCGAGTCGCAGACAGCCGACTACTTCCTCGGCGGTATCAACGCCATCGCCCAGACGGGCGAGCTCGTCGCCGCCGACCTCTCCGGCAGCCGGATCGGCGCGTACCCGTTCGCGGCGGGGAACGTCGTCATCGTCACCGGGATCAACAAGATCGTCCCGACGCTCGACGACGCGTTCGACCGGCTGGAGTCGGTCGCGTACCCGCTGGAGAACGAGCGCGCGCAGGAGGCGTACGGCGTCGAGTCCGCCGTCGCCAAGCAGCTGATCTACCGCCGCGAGACCGAGGAGGGTCGGACGACGGTCGTCCTCGTGCGCGAGCAGCTCGGGTACTGAGCGGTTCGATTCGACGCGTCACACTCTCTCCCCCTTTTGACGTTCGTGAGCGCGGGTCAGTCGCACCCGTTGGGTGCGACGAGATTCGAATCAAGGAACGGAGCGAAGCGGAGTGACTGTGGTTCGAATCCCTCCCTTTTCGACGGCCTCGCGGCTCGCGGAGTGCTCGCCGCGAGGAGTACGGGCCGGGAGGGATTCGAACCCCCGACCGTCCGGTTAAAAGCCGGACGCTCTCCCTAACTGAGCTACCGGCCCAGATGAATCGCTGTACGGCCAGCCGACGGATAAACGTTTAGAACCGCGATAGCGGGACGATCGACACCCGAAACGGTTTCCGACCCCCCGCCCTCGCCGCGAACATGGAGTTCGACATGCGCGCGTTCGCCGCCGACTGCTGCCGGCACCGCTCGACCGCCGGCGAGGAGGCGCCCGCGGCCGCGTTCGTCGCGGAGCGACTCGCTGACCTCGGCTTCGAGACGCACGCCTGGGACGCCGATCCCGCCCTCCTCGCGGACCACCCCTCCTTTCCGGACGACCTCGACGCGACGGCCGTCGAGGGACGGCGCAGCGTCGCGGGCGTCCTCGAACTCGGCGGCGCGAGCGACGCGGGTAACGGTGACGGCGCGGGCGGCGCGGTCGGCGAAGACGACGACGATCCGGTCCCCACCCTCGTCCTGAACGGCCACCTCGACGTCGTCCCCGCAGAGCCGTCCGAGTGGTCGAGCGACCCCTTCGAGCCGGTTTGGCGCGACGCCGAGGGACGACTTATCGATGACGCCGCCGGCGGGGACGGGGTCGGAGAGACCCTCACCGCCCGCGGCGCGGCCGACATGAAGTCCGGACTCGCCGCCTGCGTCGGCGCCGCGGTGGACGTGCGGGCGGGCGTCGCGGACGGGTCGATCGACCTCCCGCCGTCCGGGCTTCGGCTCGTGGTCGAGGCCGTCGCGGGCGAGGAGGACGGCGGCTACGGCGCGGCGACGGCCGCGCTCGCGACCCCGTACCCCTTCGAGCGCGACGCGGCGATCGTCGCGGAGCCGACGGAGCTCCGACCCGTCGTCGCCTGCGAAGGGTCGCTCATGGCTCGGCTGGAGATCGACGGGCGCAGCGCCCACGCGGCCACTCGCTGGCGGGGCGAGGACGTGCTGCCGCGGTTCGAGGCGATCCGGGAGGCGTTCATGGAGCTGGAGGCGGAGCGCGGCGAGTCGGTCGACCATCCCCTGTACGAGCGGTTCCCGGTCCCCTGGCCCGTCGTCTGCGGCCGGGTCGAGGCGGGCTCGTGGGCGTCGACGGTCCCGGCGACGCTCGGCGCGGAGTTCCGGATCGGCGTTGCGCCGGGCGAGACGGTGAGCGAGGTCGAGGCCGCGTTCCGCGATCGACTGGAGCGCGTCGCGGCCGACGACCCCTGGCTGCGCGAGCGCCCGCCTCGGTTCGAGCGGTTCTCCGTCCAGTTCGAACCGGCCGAGATCGCGGTCGACGAGCCCGTCGTCGAGGCGGTCCGCGCCGGACTCGTCGCGACCGGGCTCCCGGACGTCGAACCGCGGGGCGCGACGTACGGCGCCGATTCGCGCCACTTCGTCGCGGCCGGGATCCCGGCGGTGCTGTTCGGTCCCGGCACCATCGACGAGGCGCACTACCCGGACGAGACGATCGCGTGGGGGCAGGTCGTCCGGGCGAGAGAGGCGATCGCGGCCGCCGCGGAGCGGTTCGCGAACGACGCCGCGGCGTAGCCGTCGGCGGGTCGAGAGCGACCCGCCGGAGTCGGTCGGGGCCCGCCGTTCGCTACTCCGAGAGGTACTCGTCGAGCGCGTCCGCGACGAGCGCCCCCGGCTCGACGTTCTCCATCGAGGCGCGGCGGCGCAGTTCGACGTACGTCTCGGGCGGAAGTCGGAGCTGGAGGCGACCGAGCTCGACGCCGGCGTCCCGGACCGCGGTCTCGATGTCGGCGCCGTCGTTGACCGCGGACGCGACCGCGCGCACCTCCCGGACCGTGAGGTCCCCGTCGATCGCCGCCCACGCGAGCAGGTAGCGGTCTCGACCGCCGAGCCGCGCGACGTGCTTCGCGGCGCTCGGCGCGATCCGCCCGTTCGCGACCTGTCGCCGGACCGCCTGCGGGAGGTCGTGAACCCTCGCCCACTTGCGGATGAACGCGACGGAGACGCCCTCGCCGGCCCGCTCGGCCGCCTCCTTGTACGACCCCACGCCGCGGACGAGCGCCGCGCAGGCGGCGGCGCCGCGCAGCATCAACACGTTGTCGTCGTCGCCGACGTCGCCGGCCGCGAAGCGGGCCACCGTCTCCGCGGCCTCGGCGACGCTGTCCGGATCGCTCGGGTCGAACCCCACCGCGTCTGCGGCCCGGTCGCCCGTCACCGCCGGGTCGGCCCGGACCACCGGCTCGCCGACGGGGGAGCGTCGGTCCGCGCGTGACTCCTCGGTCATACACGTCTCTTCGGGGCCGCGGGTATAAACGCCGGGCACCGGGGCGGAACTCGCCAGCGCGTCGGAGTGCCGACGCGTCGACGGGCCGTCGGCGCCCGACCTACTTCGCGGTCCGGGCCGCCGCGTCGTCGTCCCCCTCGCTCGCCCCTCTCGCGTACAGGACGTACGAGTACCCGACGGTGATCGCGGCGGTCGCGAGCGCCGGCCCGACGAGGAAGTACACCGCGTACTCGCCGGAGAAGAGGCCCACGACCGCGACCGCGGCCGAGAGCTTGAACAGTCGGGCGCCGAGCGCGTGGGTGCGGTCCCAAACCGCGTCGTCGCTGAGCGTCCACGGCGTTCGGATCCCGACGAACCAGTTCGGCTCGACGTGGGGGAGCAGCGTTCCGACGTAGTAGAACAGCGCGGCCGCGCCGGCCACCGCGATCGTCGTCACGTCGACCGCGTAGCCGAGGTTGACGGCGAGCACCGCGAGGTGGACGGCGACGAGGAACGCGGTGATCACGACGACGAACCGGTCGTAGTGGACCCGGAACGCGGCGACGTTCTCGCGGAGGGGATCGATCCGCGGGAGCAGCGCGAAGAGGCCGATCAGCCCGGCGGCGAGGCCCGGAACGAGCCACATCCCGGCGGTCCGCGGGAGCGTTCCGGTCGGGTCGCCGGCGGCGTTCCACCGCGTCACCATCCGTTCGGGGAGGCTCGGTGCGACCGCGAGGCTGGCGAGGGCGCCGACGGCGACGAGGAGGGCCGCGACGCCAAATCGAAGCCGCGTGGACAGTCGGGACTCGGAGGGCATACGCGTCGAGACGACGCCCGCGGCAATAAAAGACTCCCGGCCGTGGGAATCGCCCTCGAAGCGCCCGGTGCGACGCAACCCTTAGGCGTCGCGGCAGCCAATCAGGGGGTATGACCGACGAACGCGACGACGACGGCCACGAGTTCTCCTCGGGGCAGGGCGTCGACGCCGACTACGACGCGTTCACGCTGGACCCGCCGGAGCTCGGCGAGGACCCGAGCCGCGTCGACCCGGTCGACTCCCGCGTGTTGACCGAGGAGCTCGACCGCCGGAACATCGGCAGCGAGGATGTCGACGTCGAGCAGCTGATCGATGTCGGCCTCTCGTACATGGGGATCAACCGCTTCGAGGAGGCGACGGAGACGTTCGAGCGCGCCGCCCGTTTCGCCGAGGAGGACTCCCTGGAGGCCCAGGAGGCGTGGGTGAACAAGGGCGCCGCCCACGCACAGCTGGAGGAGTTCGACCAGGCGATCGGCGCGTACCAGGAGGCGCTGCGGATCGACGAGGAGTCCGAGCACGCCGCGACCGCCGAGACGAACCTCGCGTACGCCCTCTGGGAGTCCGGCCGGAGCGAGCAGGCGCTCGAGCACGCCGAGCGCGCCGTCGAGACCGACCCGCGCTTCGCCGAAGCGTGGTACAACCGCGGGTTCCTCCTGGTCGAGCGCGGGCTCGCAGAGGACGCGGTCAAGTGCTTCGACAACGCGATCCGCCTCGGCTACCGCGACGCGGGCGTCTTAGAGGAGAAGGCGCGGGCGCTCGAGGAGGCCGGCGAACACGAGCAGGCCGAGGAGGTCGCGGACCAGGCCGAGGAGCTCCGCCGCGAGACCGAAGAACAGCTGATCGAAGAGCAGACCGGCCAGGCCCCGGGTCCGGGCGGTCGCGGCGGGCAGGGCGGTCAGCCCGGTTCGGGCGGTCGCGGCGGGCAGGGCGGTCAGCCCGGT
>NZ_SGTU01000011.1:100641-111385 GCF_005435195.1 Halorubrum sp. SP3
GCAGGGCGGTCAGCCCGGTTCGGGCGGTCGCGGCGGGCAGGGCGGTCAGCCCGGTCCGGGCGGTCGCGGCGGGCAGGGCGGCGGTCGAAGCGGGCAGGACGGCGAACGCGAGGGACCGGAGCGAGAGCTCCAGGGCGAAGGGCCAGAGGGCTTCTGAATGCTCCTTCGCGAGCGCGAGACCCCCGAGGGGCGGCTCGTCTCCGTCTGCGACGCCGACTGCCTCGGTGAGACGTACGAGGACGGTCCGGTGACGCTCACCGTGAGCGAGGAGTTCTACGGCGGCGACGGCGCCGTCGAGGCGACCGAAGCGGAGGTGATCGCCGGGCTCCGGCGCGCGCAGGTCGCGAACATCGTCGGCACCGAAGCGGTCGGCGTCGCCGTCGAGGCGGGCCTCGTCGACGAGGAGACGGTCCTGGAGTTCGAGGAGACGCGGCACGCGCAGCTGCTCTGGCTGTGAGGGCGGTGCGGCGTCCGCGGCCGTCTCGTCGGGATCCGAACCGGCTAAGGGCGCGCGCGACGAGGCGAATCCGATGAGACGACTCACGCGGAGCGAGTTGGCGTCGCGGGTGGGGCCGCGACCCCCTTCGGACGCCTTCTGGCGGCGCGCGATCGACCGGGGCGAGGCCGCGCTCGGCGTCGGCGCGGACGCCGTCGGGGGAGCGCGCGACAGAGACCCGGAGCCGACCGAACCGCTCGACACGGGCGATATCGTCGACGTCGACGACCACGCCTTCGTCGTCGTCGGAGCCGAACGGACCGAGGCCGGCGGTCGGATCTACCGGATCGAACTGGTCACCGATCCCGGCGCGGAGTGAGACGGGAGGGACTGGGGCCGGCGTGGGGGCCGAGACCCCGATCAGAGCCCGGCGACGTCCTCGATGGCGTCGGTGAGCTCCGTCACGCTCTCGACGGTGTGCTCGCCCATGTGGCCGATCCGGAACGTCTCCTCGCCGAGGTCGCCGTACCCGTTCGAGAATGCCATGTCGTACCTCTCGTTCACTGCTTCGATGGTCGCGGCCACGTCGATCCCCCGCGTGTTCTCGATGCAGGCGACCGTCTGCGACTCGTACCCTTCCTCGGGGAACATCGCGAAGTGCTCGGCGGCCCAGTCGTGGACGTACTCGGTCATCTCGCGGTGGCGCTCGTCGCGGGCGCGGTGGCCCTCCTCGAGCATGCGCTTCATCTGCTTGCGGTACGCCAACATGATCGGGATCGCGGGCGTCGAGTGGGTCTGGCCCTTCCGGTCGTAGTAGTCGATGGTGCGGCGGAACCCGCCGTACCACGAGGAGTCGCCCTTCTCGACCTCGCGGTCGTAGGCGTCGTCGCTGACGACGCAGACCGCCAGGCCCGGCGGCATCGCGAACGCCTTCTGCGTGGACGCGAAGATCGCGTCGATACCGTGCGCGTCGATGTCGACGTAGTCGCCGCCGAGCGAGGAGACGGCGTCGACGGCGAAGTAGGTGTCCGGGTACTCGGTGAGCACGTCGCCGATCTCCTCGATCGGATTGCGGACGCCGGTCGAGGACTCGTTCATCACGCCCGCGACCATGTCGTACTGGACATCGGCGGTCTCGATCGCCTCGCGGACGTCCTCGGGCTTGACCGCCTCGCCCCATTCGTACTCCAGTCGGTCGACGTCCTTCCCGAGTCGCTCGGCGACGTTGGCGTAGCGCTCGCTGAACGCGCCGCAGGTCGGCACGAGGACGTGCTCGTCGACGAGGTTGAGCGTCGTCGCCTCCCAGAACGCCGTGCCGGAGCCGGTGAGGATGACGACCTCGTTGTCGGTGCCGAGGAACTCCTTCGTGTCCTCCACGATGGTGGTGTACAGGTCGGTCATCCGGTCCATCCGGTGGCCGAACGTCGACTCGGTCATCGCCTCGATCACGTCGTCGCGGACCTCGGTCGGGCCGGGGATGTACAGCGTCTTGTCGTCGTAGTCGTCGCGGTATTCGCGTTTCTTCGTCACGGGATCCACCTGTTGGATCGTACCGCGTCGCGAGACGGTATGGTCCTTGTGATACGCTCAAAAACGAGACCGGCGGCGTTGCCCGGATCAATCGGGTTTATACGAACGGAGAAACGAAAGAACGTATGATACACGCCCGGAGAGTTACAACCGCCCGAGGTGGGCCGCCGTGAGCGGCGACGAGGAACTCGCGAAGGACCTCGGCCCGCTCGCGGCGCTCACGATCGGGATCGGGACGATGATCGGCGCCGGCATCTTCGTCCTCCCCGGCACCGCGGTCGCCCGCGCCGGGCCGCTCGCGGCGTTCACCTTCGTCCTCGGCGGCGTGATCGCCCTGTTCACCGCGCTGTCGGCCTCCGAACTCGGGACCGCGATGCCGAAGTCCGGCGGGGCGTACTTCTACGTCAACCGCGCGCTCGGCCCGATGTTCGGCTCCGTCGCGGGCTGGGCGAACTGGCTCGGGCTCGCGTTCGCCTCCGCCTTCTACATGTACGGCTTCGGCGAGTACGTCAACGCGCTCGTCGGGCTCGAACCGGTCGGACTCGGGATAGTGACGCTGGAGGCGGCACAGGTGATCGGCCTCGCCGGCGCGCTGCTCTTCATCGCGGTCAACTACTTCGGCGCGAAGGAGACGGGCGGGCTTCAGATCGTCATCGTGATGTCGCTTCTGGGTATCCTCGCCGTCTTCACCGTCGTCGGCCTGCTGAACGCCGAGATGTCGTCGCTGCGTCCCCTCGCGCCGCCGGGCACGACGAGCCAGGTGTTACCGGTGACCGGGATCATCTTCGTCTCGTACCTGGGATTCGTCCAGATCACCTCCGTCGCCGAGGAGATCAAGAACCCCGGGCGGAACCTCCCGCTCGCGGTCCTCGGCTCGGTCGTCATCGTCACGGTCGTCTACGCGCTGTTCCTGCTCGTGCTGCTCGCGGCGGTGCCGAACGAACTCGTCGCGAACAACGAGACTGCGGTCGTCGACGCCGCCCGCCTCCTGTTCGGTCGGTACGAGGTGTTCGGCTTCTCGCTGGGCGCCGTCGGCGCCGGCATGCTGCTGATCGGCGGGCTGCTCGCGACCGCCTCCTCCGCGAACGCCTCGATCCTCTCGTCGTCGCGGATCAACTTCGCGATGGGCCGCGAGAAGATCGTCACCCCGTCGCTCAACCAGATCCACGAGCGGTTCGGCACGCCGTACAAGTCGATCGCGCTCACCGGCGCGCTCATCGTCGTGTTCCTCCTCGCCGGGAGCGTCGAGTCGCTGTCGACGATGGGGTCGGTGTTACACCTGGTGGTGTACGGCCTCCTCAACCTCGCGCTCATCGTGATGCGCGAGTCGGCGGTCGAGGGGTACGACCCGGACTTCGAGGTGCCGTTCTACCCGGCCGTTCCGATAATCGGGACGATATCGTCGTTCGCGCTGATCTACTACATCGACCCGACGATCATCCTGCTGTCCGCCGGGCTCGTCGTCTTCGCGCTGCTCTGGTACCTGCTGTACGCCCGCGGGAAGGTCGAGGCGCGCGGCGTGCTCGGGACGTGGATCCTCGACCGGTCCGACGAGCTGCCGAAGGCGGCCGTGTCGGCGGCCACGTCGGTCCAGCCGAGCGGCGACGACTACCGGGTGATGGTGCCGCTCGCGAACCCCAAGACCGAAGAGCACCTGATCACCCTCGCGTCCGCAATCGCCAAGCAGCGGAACGGGACGGTCGTCGCGGTCAACATCGCGAACGTCCCCGACCAGACCTCGCTGGAGGCCGCGCGCGACCGCGGCGCCCACGAGGCGGCCCACGGCCTCCTCGACCAGGCTCGCGAGGACGCGGAGACGTTCGGCGTCGACGTGGAGACCCACGTCGTGCTCTCGCACCGCGTGTTCGAGGAGGTGTTCGACGCCGCGCGCACCTACGGCGCCGACATGACCGTGATGGGCTGGGGCGAGGACTCCCACGGGGCGCCGGGGCGCGCTGAGTCCGCCGTCGACGAGCTGGCGTACTCGCTCCCCTCGGACTTCCTCGTGTTCCGCGACCGCGGGTTCGACGCCTCGCGCATCCTCGTGCCGACCGCCGGCGGCCCGGCCTCGGACCTCTCGGGCGCCGTCGCGAAGATGCTCCAGGTCGAGTTCGGCGGCGAGGTCACGCTGCTCCACGTCACCGAGGCCGGCGAGGAGGAGGCGGGCCGGACGTTCCTCTCCGAGTGGGCCGACGCGCACGACCTCTCGGACGCGGCGCTGCGGATCGAGACGGGCGACGTCGAGACCAGCATCGAGCGCGCCGCCCGCGACGCGTCGATGCTCATCATCGGCGCGACCCAGAAGGGGCTGCTCTCGCGGCTGGTCCGCGGATCGCTCGTCTTGGACGTGCTCGGCGAGGTGGAGTGCTCCGTGCTGCTCGCGGAGCCGAAGAGCGACCGCGGCATCCTCGCCCGGCTGTTCGGCAGCGGCGCGCGGTCGAACGACGTCACCGACGCGACGGAGACGGCCGCCGACACCGGCGTCGAGCCGGAGCCGTCGACGCCCGAGATCGACGGGGGATCGGACGCGGGCGAGGAGTCGCAGGCGGACTGACGCGACGCGTTTCCTCCTCGGTCGCCGCGGGCGCGGACTCGAAGTCGAGCCGTGTCAGCCCCAGTGCCAGAAGTGGTTGCCGTCCGTTTCGACCGGGTCGGTGCGCTCGCGGAGGTCGGCGACGTCCTCGGCGGTCGGCTCGTGGTCGTCGGGGAGCCGCTCCATGCACTCGAAACAGAGGAAGAACTCCGAGTCGTCGGTGAGTTCGAGCGTGAGTCCCTGCGTCGACTCGAACGCGAAGTTCCACAGATCGCCGATCCCGCCGGCGATCCGCACGGACCGCTCGCAGACGTCGCACGCCTCGGAGGCCATATGTGAACACAACGAGGTCCGCGGGGTAAGGCGTGTCGCCTCGATACGTTTACTGGTACGTCCGTCGTCCCTCGGTGAACGCCGCCAAAGTCCCAATCGTTCGCTTATAAATGACTGTCTATAGATCGACGGACGATACCTCCAAAGCCCCAGCCGGCGAGGCGGGCGCACGCTCGCTGTGCGCCTCACTCGGTCGCTATCGCTCCCTCGTTCGGTGCTTACGTCGCCTGCGCCCGCCTCGCCGGCTGCCCCTTTGAGTCCCGCCCGACTGCGACCGCACGGCAACCTCACGCCTCCCCAGCCTCGCCGCTCGCTCGGGGCTCCCTTCGGTCGCCCGCGTCGCTCGCGGCGTCCCTCGCGCGGTGCTGCTCGGCCGCAAAGCGGCCTCGCAGGCACGCGCCACCGCACTCCATTTATAAGCGTTCGTCGTTCACCGATTCTTGACTTCGATCACATGCGCGTCTTCGGGGTCGAACCCGACCGCGACCGCGCCGTCGATCGGGTCGACGACGCGGACGACGAGGTCGCGGTTCTCCCAGTCCAACGTGACCCGCGTCGTCTCGCCGAGGAACTCCGCGCTGGCGACGGTCGCGCTCAGCGCGTTCTCGCCCGCGGGAGCCGCGTCGTCTCCGGAATTTCCGTTCGCGCCCGCGACGCGGAGGTTCTCCGGCCGGACACAGAAGGAGATCCGGTCGCCGACACTCGGCGAGTCGACGTCGCGCCCGTCGCCGACCCCGACGCGCAGGGTGGCGTCCCCGCCGTCGACGTCGACCGCGAGTTCTCCCGCGGCGGGCGCGTCGATCACCTCCCCGGCGAACACGTTGTTGTCGCCGACGAACGCCGCGACGAACCGCGTGGCGGGCTCGCGGTAGACGGTCCGCGGGGCCGCGACCTGCTCGGGCGTTCCGTCGTTCATCACCGCGACGCGGTCGGAGACGGCCAGCGCCTCCTCCTGGTCGTGGGTGACGTATATCGTGGTGATTCCCAGTTCGGACTGGATCTCCTTCACCTGCGCGCGAAGCCGCTCGCGGAGCCGCGCGTCGAGCGCGCTCATCGGCTCGTCCAAGAGGAGCACGTCGGGGCCGGGCGCGAGCGCCCGCGCCATCGCGATCCGCTGCTGTTGCCCGCCAGAGAGGCTCTCGGGTTCGCGGTCGGCGGCGTCGGGGAGGTCGACCAGTTCGAGCAGCTCCGCGACGCGCTCGTCGCGGGTCATTCCCCCGGGCGGCTCGGCGAAGTTGAGCCCGTACGCGACGTTCTCCCCGACGGTCATGTGCGGGAACAGCGCGTAGCTCTGGAACACGACGCCGACGTCGCGGTCCTCGGGCGGGACGCCCGCCATCGACTCCCCGCCGAACCGAACCGTCCCGCGCGTCGGCTCTTCGAACCCCGCGATCAGCCGGAGCGTGGTCGTCTTCCCGCAGCCGGAGGGGCCGACGAGCGTGAAGAACTCCCCTTCGCGCACCCGGAGGCTCACGTCGTCGACGGCGGCCGTCTCGCCGTAGCGCTTCGTCACGCCGTCGAGTTCGACGGTGACGGGGATGTCTCCCGCGACTTCCGTGCCGCGTTCAGAGCCCACGGTGGTCACCTCCGAGCCGCTCGATGACGACGAAGCTGAGCCCGGTGACGACGAGCAGGACGACGCCCATGGCGGTCGCCGGTCCGAGCCGCCGCCCGATGAACCGTTCGATCGCGACGGGCATCGTGTACGCGTCGGCGCCGGTCGCCAGCACGACGGTCGAGGTGAACTCGCCGATCGAGATCGCGAACGCGAACGCCGCGCCCGCGACGACCGCGGGCCAGACCAAGGGGAGCTCCACGTCGCGGATCACCCGCGCCCGCGAGGCGCCGAGCGCCCGCGCGGACTCGACGAGCGACCGGTCCAGTCCGGAGAGCCCGGGCGAGACGGTGCGCACGACGAACGGGTAGCCCGAGACCGCGTGCGCGACGACGATGGCGACCGCGCCGTTCGCGGCGATCCGCCAGCCGGCGACCTCGACGCCGAACACGAGCCCCCGCAGCAGTCCGAGGCCGACGATGATCCCCGACACCGCCAGCGGCGCCATCGCGGCCGCGTCGACCAGGGTTCGCCCCCGATATCGGCGCGTGGTCAACACCGCGACGACGACGCCCATCGGCAGCGCGAGCAGGGTCGCGGCCGCCGCGAACGCGAGCGAGTTCCGGATCGCGGGCCACGGCCGCACCTGAAACGCCGCCCCCGTCTGCTGGCGCTCGATCAGGAACCGGTAATGGTCGAGCGTGAGCGCGCCGTCCCCGCCCGTCACCGACGCGAGGATCATCGACGCGATCGGCGCGACGAAGATCACCCCGGCGACGGCGACGTAGGCGGCCAGGCCCGCCCGCGGCAGCAGCTCGCGGAGGGTGGGGGCCGGCGGGATCAGCGAGCGCCGCGGCAGCGGTCGCGCGCCGCGCGTGTTCGTCGAGCTGCGGGCCTCGTACCGGAGGTACGCGAGCAGGACGGAAAGCGAGATCACGAGTTCGACGATCGCCAGCGCGGCGGCCTCGGCGTAGCTCAGGTCGCGCACCAAGCGATAGACGAACACCTCGACCGTCGCCAGCTCGAACCCGCCGAGCGCGAGGACGATCGGGAAGGTGCCGAAGGTGAACACGAAGGTGAGCGCCGCGCCCGTGAGGACGGCGGGGTACACCTGCGGCGCGACCACGTCGACGAACGCCCGGACCGGACCGGCGCCGAGGCTCCGGGCGGTCTCGACCGCGCTCGCGTCCACCGACTCCCACGCGGCGGTCGTCACGCGCGCCACGAGCGGCGCGTTGTAGAACGCGTGAGCGATCACGACCGCTTCGAGGGTGAACAGCAGGTCGACCGGCGGGAGCCCGAGCGCGGTCAGGGCGGCGTTCAGGGTACCGTTCTCACCGAACGTGGCGACGAACCCGACCGCGACCATGATCGACGGGAGGACGAACGGGACGATGGTGAGCGAGCGCAGCGTCCGCCGGCCGGGGAACTCGAAGCGCGCGAGCAGGTAGGCGGCCGGGAGCCCGAGGGCGACGCTCGCGACCGTCGAGAGGGCCGCCTGGTACGCGGTGAAGCCGACGATCCCCAGCCGGCGGTCCGGAGAGAGCAGCGAGCGCGCGACCGCGGCCGGGGACTCGCCCGACAGCAGCCGCGCGAGTTCGCCGAAGTAGAACGGGTCGGTGAGGACGTCCGCGAAGACGCGGAGGGTGACGGCGCCGTCGACGACGACCGCCTCGACCAGGACGGTCGCGGTCGGATAGTAGAAGGCGACGACGAGCGCGGCGCTGGTGAGGAGCGCGAGCGCGGTCAGCGCGTGCGACTCGACGCCCTCCCGGAGGCGGGTCAGCCGGTCCGCACGCCCGCCGTCCTCGGTCGCCCGGTCGTCGTCACCGGTCGCACGCCCGCCGTCGACTCCAGTCACGCGCTCGCACCCACGTCGGCCACGGGGTTAGTTCCCAGCGAACTGTCGCTCCCAGGCCTCGACCCACGCGTCGACGGCGCCCTGGAGCTCGTCGTAGGTGAACGTCACCGGGTCGGCCGGCTCCTTCGCCAGCTCGGCGTAGTCGCTCGGCAGCTCGGCGCCGTTCGTCGCCGGGAACGCGACGTTGCGCTGGGCGATCTGGCCCTGAACCGCCGGCTCCAGCATGAACGACATGAACTCCCGGGCGAGGTCGGGTTCGTCCGCCTCGGCGAAGACCGCCATCCCCTCGGGGTTCGCGTACGCCTGGTCGTTCAGGAAGCGGATCTGGTGTTTGTCGAGGTCCTGCCCCTCCATGTCGGCGAACACCTGGTCGGTGGAGTAGGAGACGACCATCGGCGCCTCTCCCTCGCTCCACGCCGCGTACGCGTCGTCCCACGAGCCGAGGACGCGCACCTCGTTCTCCTGGAGGTCCGCCCAGTAGTCGAGGTAGTCGTAGTCGGGGTCGCCGTCCTCGCCCGCGATCGCCTCGCCGTCGCCGTCGCTCGCGACGCCGCCGTCGCCGAAGCGGTTGACCGTGTGGAGGAGGAACGCGCGCCCGGTCGAGGAGGCGCCGGGGTTCTGCGCGATGAGCGCGCCCCTGTGCTCCTCGTCGAGCAGCCCCTCGAACGTCTCCGGGGCCTCCGTCGCGGTGCCGTCGTACACGAGGCTGATGTACCCGGTGTCGTACGGGACCGCGCGGTCGAACGGGTCGAACCGGAGCCCCTCCTTCACCGCGTCGCGCCCGTCGACGTCGCCCGCCTCGACGAAGAGGTCGCCGTCGAGCTCGTCGTCGACGCGCACGAGGTCCTCCGTGGTGAGCCCCACGTAGAGGTCGGCGTCGATCGACGCGCCGGACGCGGCGCGCTCGATGTAGTAGTTCACCTCGTTGCTCGGGGTCGCCCACTCCAGCTCGGCGTCGACGCGGCTCTCGAACTCCTCTTTGAGCCACTCGCCGGGGCTCACCGAGGGCGCGTCGATGAAGCTCGTGTAGGTCGCGACCGTCAGCGTCGGGGTCTCCTCGTCGCCGTCGTCTCCCTCCCCGTCGTCGGTGTCGTTTCCGTCGGCCGCCCCGTCCCCGTCGCTCTCGGAGCCGTCGCTCCCGGAACCGTCGCCCCCGTCGTCGACGCGCTCGGCGCTGCAGCCGGCGAGCGCGGCGGCGCCGGCCGCCCCGGCCGCCGTCAGGAAGCGTCGTCGGGTGCGTGGCCGGGCGCGTCGCCGCCGCGTCTCGCTCTTGTCGGTAGTCATCACTCGGTTGTTGTACTCGGTGGTTACATAAGGGATCCGTCCGCGTCCCGAGACCGGTTCCGAGCGGCGGTCCGACTCGGCGCGGCCGCGGTCCGAAATCGCTGTTTCGACCGGACGGACCGCTCGGACCGGCGACATCCATTTACTTCGCGGCGACCACCTCGACCTATGGACGAGAACCTCGGTGCGCGGTCGACGCGGACCACGCGGCGGCGACTGCTCGCCGGCGGCGCGGCGGTCGGGGTCGCCGGACTCGCCGGCTGTCTCGGCGGCCGCGACGGACCGGTGCCGGCCCCCGAGGTGACCAGCGACCGGATCGACGACTGGCGCCAGACAGACGAGTCCGAGAGCACGGTGTTCGAGCAGTCGTACGGACCGGTCACCGTTCGGGCGCGCGAACACACGCGGATCTTCGAGTACGCGCCCGTCGCGGACGCGCTCGCCGAAACGGTCGACGCGTCGGGGTCGCCCGTCGTCTTCTTCGCGACGCGGATCGACCTCCGGCCAGCCATCGATCAGCTCCCGGCCGGCGTCGGCAGGGAGCGGGTGATGAGCCGGGTGGAGACGGCCGCGACGGGCGCCTTCCGCGCGCAGCTCCGGACCGCCGGCATCGAGAGCGTCGCGGTCGTCGACGAGGGGATCACCACCGTCCGGTCCGGCCACACCGCGACCGCGTGGCGGCTGACGGGAGAGTACGCGCTCGACGGCGGGATCCCGCTTCCGACCGGGTCGACCGCCGAGGTGGGGCAGCCCGTCGAGATCGGGGCTCGACTCGGCGTCTGGCACGGCGGGACCGACGTCATCGTCGCCGGCGGCGCGTACCCGACCGAGCCGCTCCTCGAGGTCTTCGACGCGGCGCTGCCCGACTCGGTCGACGCGGAGAGTGCGGTGACGCAGATCGCCGACGCCGAGACCGCCGAGGCGCTCGCGACCGACCCCGCCGCATTCGACGAGGACGTCTCGCAGCTGCTCATCTCGGTGGAGTGAGGGGATCGGAGGCTCCGGAATCACCGAGTTCCGTCGAAACTCTATCATTTATTATAAATGGGGTGCGGTGGCGCGTGCCTCCGAGTGGCCGCCCTCGGCGGCCGCGAGGAGCACGCGCGAGGGAGTCGGCCGACCGGAGGGAGGCCGACGAGGCTGGGGAGGCGTGAGGCTGCGGTCCCGCGAGCGACCGGAGGGAGCGAGCGGGAGTACGGAAGTCGCAGCCCG
>NZ_SGTU01000119.1:0-1132 GCF_005435195.1 Halorubrum sp. SP3
AGGGAAAATTGCCTCCGGGGAGACGGCCTAGCCAATATCCCGCGAGAGGAATCCCGGCTTCAGCCGTGGGAGGAATCCAACACTCCCCGCAACATATAAGAGCGATAGCACCGTGACTCCCCGGCACCAGCCGTATAAGTTATAAATAAATAGATTAACATGTGAAACACAGATGGAGGATGTGATCCGCACCGTCAAAGTCAAGCTTGACGTACCCGACGAGCGGTGCGACGACCTCCATCAGACGAAAGAGCAGTTTCTCCACTGTGCGAACACGACCGCAGCCTGGGCGTGGAGATACCCGGACGAACATTGTATCACGTCGAAACAACAAGCCGAAAACGCGCTTTACGAGCGACTTCGCAACGAAACAGATCTGACAGCGAACCTCGTTCAAAAAGGGATTCGACGCGCTATCGAAGCCACAAAAAGCGGTATTGCTCGACTCAAGAAAGGCGAAACCACCAGTCAACCGCACTTTGACGCGTGGAGCGTCGTCTACGACAAACGAAGTGCGACGTTTCACCGCGACCACGTGTCCCTTTCCACGGTGAACGGGCGCGTCGAGTGTGAGTACGTACTTCCTGACGATCCGACAGGAACACCGATTGGCGAGTACCTACTGAACGAGGACTACGAGTTCCGGATGTCCACGCTCCAGTACGATCGCTCGACCGAGTCATTCTATCTCCACGCACGAATGCGCCGCACCACAACCGAGCACGAGCAATCCATGACTGCTTCTAACGCCAAGCACAGAACAGTCCTTGGCGTTGATCTGAACGTGGGCGGCTCGCTCGCGGTGACTTCTACGGGTGCGTTCATCGGGAACGCCGACGAGATGAACCATCGACGCCGCGAATTCAAGAAGACCCGCGGGTCAATGCGACAGACGGGCACGCGGTCGGCCCACCTGTCGATCCAGTCGATGGACGACCGAGAACACCGCTGGATGAAAGACGAACTCCATCGTGCTTCGAACCAGATTCTCGACGAAGCTCACGACCACGAATGTACGCACATCGCGTTCGAGAATCTGACCGATATCCGCGATCGGATGGCTCGTGCGAAGCGGTTCCACGCGTGGGCGTTCCGCCGATTATACGAGTACGTCGAGTACAAAACCGAGACG
>NZ_SGTU01000120.1:0-1100 GCF_005435195.1 Halorubrum sp. SP3
GGATGCGGAGCCGCAAGTCCGTGAACTGACTGTCGAAGACTGGGAGTCAGGGGCGCTGGACACTGATGTGTGGGAAGGTGATACAGGCCAGTTCAAAGTTCAGCCGACGACTGCCGAGAGTGGAGAATACGCGCTACAAGGTATCACAGACTCGAACCCTCAAGTCTTGGTGTCATCTCGCGGCCTGAAAAACTACCCACAACCTTCTGATACGTTCTCCGTCAGCATCCTGCTCACTTCGACAAGCGATAATCCAACAATACGGTTCTCCGCGAACGGTGCTAGTGGAGATTATAAGGACGTATCTGTTGAGGCAAGCTCTGATGTTCTTCAGTTCCACGAAACGGCGAGTGGTACATTCCGAAATATTACTGCTGTTGACGCTCCTGTTTCCTCACATCTCAATGAGTGGCTTGAGGTTGTTTTTGATTGGAAAGATGACGGTGGGGTGGACGCATACCTTTACGACAGCACAGGTAGTCTGCTCTCCGTAATTGAAAGTTCTCCTGAAGATTGGACGAATCCCACAGCAGCAAGGGGGGTTGGCTTTGTTGCTAATGGGAACAGCAGTTCGGAGATGTACTTTGACTCGGCTCATGTCAAGCGCCCCATCGAAGATTACCTCACGGAGACACAGAAGGGGACGACCGAGTTAGGCAACGAGGTCACGCCCTCGGGTGCGGTCCACACGGGTCCACAGGAGGCGCCGACGAACGCCCCCCGCGCCGAGTACGCGACGGCGCCCGTCACCGACGAGGCCACGCAGGGCGAGCAGTCGCTCCTCACGTTGCTCAAGTCGGGTGTGAACCCCGCGCTCTACATGGAGCGGACGTTCGACGGACAGGGTGGCGCGTACGGTCATCGACTTCAGGCTCCCCTCGGTCGTTTCGCCCGTGTAAACGCCGCTCTGAAACACCAGTACTCCACTTTCGCATATACGGATTGGGTATCGGGGAGCGGCGGTGGAACATACACATTGGGCCATACGAGCGACCGTCCTCGTCGGTTTATCGTAAGCCACGACGGGAGTGGTAACGATGTGCTAGGCGCGGTGTACCATCCAGCACTCGTATCCCATGATGTTCTCGGATCGTGGCGGA
>NZ_SGTU01000121.1:0-1095 GCF_005435195.1 Halorubrum sp. SP3
ACGTGCGGACCACCGACACCGAGCACGAGAATCACGTTACTGATACTCGGCTCGCGGGATCCGAGCGACAGTTCTACTTTCACGTCCAGCGGATCTAACTCGTCCATACTGTCGGTATCTTCGATTCGTTCCGCCGTCTCGACCGCACGCTCGGCGGCCATGTTATCGGGGTGTTCCATAGTGGTACGGCGGATCCCGTGTGACGGGGATCCACCTGAAAAAGTGTGTATGATTAGTGTTGGATCGGGCGTTCCTCAATCCCAACACCGACAGGATGATCGTGGTTGTATGGGTGTTCATCGCCGTCTAACGCATTTACACAGTCGCCGTGGGATCCGCAGTGGTGTAACGTGTCTGTCTCATACGACGCGAGTACGACGCCTGTCCATGGCATTTTTTGCGTACTACCGTCCGTTAGCTCCGAGCGTTCGATAAGATCCATCTGAATCGCACAGTCTACACAGTATATCTCACCGTCGTGTGTGACACCCGTAACCCCGTCTACCGCGGGCGCTGTCGGGATGTTCTCACTACGCGGGAGATAATTACCGTAACTGTCGATCCAAACCATCGGATCCCCAAACGCGTCAGTTGGTGTATCGCTTTGGCTCATAGTGGTATGTCGGGAATCCACCGTGTGACGGGTGGATCCTCAAAAAGAGAGAACGCTTACAAGTCGTGCGTTAGCTCTCGTACTTTCCGTTCGGCTTGTTCACGACTGTGAAACACGCCGCGGTATTCGGTTCGCTGGTTTTGTGCGACTTCGACACGATAGCGGTACGTGTCGGTTAACGTCCGTTCGGCTTTGATTTCGTTTCGATCCCACACGTCAATGACGATCCCTCGCTCGGGATTGTGTAGTATTAGTGGATCCAACTCGACAACTCCAAAGCCAGGCGCTAACTCCTCGCGGTCGGGTTGTGGTTGTGTCGTACTCATAACAGCGGATCAGCTCCGAGCGAACGGATCCGATCCAAAAACGATACCCGAGAAAAGCGAAGGATCCCGACAACACAACTATGATACGGGAACGGCAGGGGATGGAACGCGGTTGTCGTTTTGGTAGTGTTGGTGTTTCGTAGTTTGTGGATCCGT
>NZ_SGTU01000122.1:0-826 GCF_005435195.1 Halorubrum sp. SP3
ACGCCGACGGGGTGACCGGCTATGACAATCCGTTGGCGACGGTCCGCTGTGATGTCCTCTCCTCCGATCTGATTCCAGCTACCGTGTCCGAACAGTGGATTGTCTACGTCTGGGCCACATCGGGGCCAGCGCAAGGGTTAGTCCTCAGCGATGGCCGCAAAGGCGTCTTCCGCAGTGAGGTGTTCAAGTGTGTTAGTCAGTTCAGCATCGAGCGCGTCCAACTGGTCCAGGATGGTTTCATACGCGTCTGCCTCCGTGTTCCCGGCCGCTTCAAGCGCGGCCTTCTTTGCGGCAAGTCTGAAGAACTCTTGACTGCCTTTTTCGAGTGTTGCTCGGTGACACAGCACCGCAACGAGTGAGCGTAGTTCGTCTTGGTTGATTGGCTTTCGTCGGTAGGCATCGAACGCCATGTCGGTGATGTCGTCTTTGGGTTCGACCGCGGTTAGCATCGCGACCTGGACATCGTACCCCTCGGCACGGATGGCATCGAGGACTTCGTGGCCGGACATCTCTGGCATGCGCCGGTCCAACAGCACAATATCGATTGTGTCGTCCATACTGTCGAGTGCCGCTTGTCCATTAGTCGCGACGCGAACATCATATACTCCGGCGAGGAACACGCGGTATAGTTCTGCGAGATCCGGGTCGTCGTCGACCACTAGCACGGTCGTGGTTGCCGTGTCGGTCATCGGGCCTGCCTCCTTTTTGAGTCATGCGGGCCTCGTCGTGGCTGCGTGTCTCTGTCCGCATGATATCGGTTCATCACCGCCTCTCAGTGGGGTCGGTGCTAAAACCTTCGCTACTGAGTATCCGTTTTGAGAGCCTG
>NZ_SGTU01000122.1:859-1093 GCF_005435195.1 Halorubrum sp. SP3
GACCCGGTGCGAGTGGGCTGACCACTGTATCGCGGAGTGTCTCTCACGGGATCGGCACACCAGCTAGCCTGGCGTGTTGACTTACGCTAAGTACGCCGGGACCGACTCCCACGCTGTCGGGGCGAGTTCAATCTGGTCTGGGGCCATGACGGAGCCGATCGTGACTCGCTTGTCGAAGGGATTGACGCGCCCGACTGAGATGGCGCCGACGGTGGCGAGGTCGCGTTCGATCCG
>NZ_SGTU01000123.1:0-1085 GCF_005435195.1 Halorubrum sp. SP3
AGCGCGAGCCCCTCTGGCTGGGATACGACACAACCCCACTCGACGGCTTCCGCGAAGTCGGCTTAGAGGATCTCTCGTGGTTCCAGCACATGACCGTGTTCGGAACCACCGGGAAGGGGAAGTC
This sequence comes from Halorubrum sp. SP3, assembly GCF_005435195.1. Taxonomy (NCBI): domain Archaea; kingdom Methanobacteriati; phylum Methanobacteriota; class Halobacteria; order Halobacteriales; family Haloferacaceae; genus Halorubrum; species Halorubrum sp. SP3. Next base: position 125 of record NZ_SGTU01000123.1, read on the forward strand.
AACGATGCTCAACATCTTCATGAACCAGATTGCCCGGAAGGGCTACGGGTTCGTGTTCATCGACCCGAAGGGTGACACCGTCGACGACTTGATCACCCAGCTCCCCGACCACCGCATGGACGACATCGTGTGGATTGAACCAGGGAGTGAGGACTTCGAGCAGGTGGCTGGCATCAACTTCCTCGATCCCGGGGCGACGGAGACACAGAAAGAGTTCGACCGCGAGGTGGAGTCCATCATCGACGACCTGCGAGCCGTCCTCCGTGGTGGCGAATACTGGGGGCCGAAGATGGAGGGGATCACCATGAACATCGCCCGGGCGATGATCAGCTCTCGCCGCCAGTTCACGCTCGTCGATATGTACTACGTACTCGCTGACAACGAGAGCCGGATGAAGTTCGCCAACGTCGTCTCCCAGGAGGGGATGGACTTCATCCACGAGTACACGACGAAAATCGCAGAGATGGATGAAGAGGAGATCGACCCCGTACTCCGTCGGATTCAGGACTGGGTCGAAGACCCCATCTCGCGGGGCATTGTCGCCCACCGGAAGGGGACCATCAACATCTCCGACGCCGTCGAGGAGGGCAAGATCATTCTCGTGCGGAACACGCTCCGCTCCGAAGAGATCCGGAAAGTCGTCTCTACGGGTATCATGCGGCGCGTGTGGGCAACCATCCGTAAGCGCGAGAAGATGGAAGAGGCCGACCGGGAGCCGTTCTTCGCGATCATGGACGAGTTTGACGACATCGCGTCGGAGAACATGTCCCTCGACAAGATGCTCTCGAAGGCCCGCTCTGGGAAGATGAGCGTCACGACCTGTCTCCAGAATCCATCCCAGCTCAGGGAGTTCGCGCCACAGACGCTCAAGCAGTTGTTCGGGAACGTCAACACCATGTTCTCGTTCGGGGTCAAGGAGGCGGAGGACGCTCGGCTCATCGCCAAGCGGTTCGATGACGAC
>NZ_SGTU01000124.1:0-457 GCF_005435195.1 Halorubrum sp. SP3
GTGACATCAAGCGTTCCGTCCGAGACAGTTACGAGATCAGTGAACGTGCCACCAATATCGACACCGATACGGACATCATCGCTGGTCATTGGTTTTCCCCACCGCGGAGAGGCCGATACACCTGTTGCGTATATCTGCTAGTCATGATTGAGTTGGTGATAAATCGCAGGCGTCCCGTAGTGCGGTTACGGGACGCAAAGCTGATTAGACCAGGTCACTGGCTGGGATCGTTTCCTGATCGACGAACTCGCCGTCCTGAACCTGAACGATCGCCATGTCACTGGCGACGTCACCGTTATCGTCGTAATTCACCTGGCCGCTCGGCCCCGAATAATCGATTGTCGTCCCGTCATCGATCAGGTCGAACCCGTCACCGACCTCCCCGTAACTCACGGTCTCGCCGTTGGGATTAGAGACCGGGCGCATACTTTCTTTGACCGTGTTCGGATCTGTCGTC
>NZ_SGTU01000124.1:482-1080 GCF_005435195.1 Halorubrum sp. SP3
CGGCGTGATGGACCGCGAGCGCGTAGGAAATCAGCGCGTCGTACGAGTTCCACGAGTACGGCGAGAACAGGTCGGCGTCCGGGTACGCGTCGGCGTAATCTTCTTCGAAACTGCTTGTGGCGTCACCGGTCGGCGGGAGCGTCCGAACGCCGTACATCCCGTTGAGGATATCTGCGCCGACATTGTTGAGGAAATCCTGTGAGAGGAGACTCGTGTGGAGCACCCAGTTCCCGCCGTACCCCTCCTCGTTCCACTGATTGAGGATCGTGGTCCCGCTTTCGGGGTACCCAGCGTACGCGATGAACTCCGGATCGTCGGCGTACAGTTCTGACAACACCTGCTGGTACGAGGACTGTCCAGACTCGTACCCGACCGTGGTCGTCGTCGTCCCGCTAAACGTTTCCTCGAAGGTATCCGCGAGCGCCGCCCCGAAGTCGTTGTTGATGTAGAGCACCGCCGCAGAGTCCGCGCCTTCCTCTTCGATAATCCGCGCCATGACCTGTGCGACGAACCGGTCATTGGTCCGCGTCCGGAACACGAGGTCGTCATCGTCTAACGTGCTGATTGTCGGTGACGACGACGCCGACGTGGAGGAGTC
>NZ_SGTU01000125.1:0-1073 GCF_005435195.1 Halorubrum sp. SP3
AAGCCGTTGTTCGCGTACTTGATCATTTCGGCCGTCCGGGTGTCCGTCTCGACGACCGGTGCGTCGCTCCGCTCGATGAGGGGGTCGAAGACTTCATGTATGTCCGCGAGAGCGCTCTCGTCGTCGGCGCCGAGCACAACCTTGTCGGGAGCGAGGAAGTCGGGGACTGCCGTCCCTTCACGCAGGAACTCGGGATTCATCCCGACGCCGAAGTCGTCGCCTGCTGTCTTGTCGCTGGCCACTTCGAGAATCGGCGTGATCGCGTCTTCGGTCGAGCCCGGGACGACAGTGCTTTTGACGACCACGGTGTGCCACGTGTCCTTGGCGGCGAGGGTCATCCCGAGTTGTTCGGCAGCCGCCTCCATGATCGAGAGGTCGATGCTCCCGTCTTCGTTCTGGGGCGTCGGGAGACAGAGGAAGGTTATGTCAGTGTCGAGGACCGCCTCGTAGTCGGTGGTTGCTTCGAGTCGGCCCGTGCCATTGGCGCCGGCGTGGTCGGCGACGAGGTCCGCAAGCCCGTCTTCGTGGATCGGCGCCTCGCCGTCGTTGATCGCGTCGACGATTTCTTGATCGACATCGACGTTGACGACTTGGTGACCGAGGTCGGCGAAGCACGCCGCGACGGTCGTGCCGACGTAGCCGCTGCCGATGATGCTGACGTTCATACGGGCGGATGACACCGAGGTAGCAAGAGGATTGGGTTGCGGAGATGAAAAGATACATATCGGCATCGAAACTGTCCACGTAGTATGAAAGCCGTCGTACTCGCGGCTGGCGAAGGTACGCGACTCCGCCCCCTCACCGAGGACAAGCCGAAGGGGATGGTGGAGGTCGCGGACGAGCCCCTGCTCACGCACTGTTTCGATCAGTTGATCGAGCTGGGCGCCGACGAGCTGGTCGTTGTCGTCGGCTACCTGAAGGAGGTGATCATCGACCACTACGGCGACGAGTATGAAGGCGTGCCGATCACCTACGCCCACCAGCGCGAGCAGAACGGGCTGGCGCACGCGCTGTTGACCGTCGAGGAGTACATCGACGACGACTTCATGCTCATCCTCGGGGACAACGTCTTC
>NZ_SGTU01000126.1:0-444 GCF_005435195.1 Halorubrum sp. SP3
GTCCACCCAAGAACGCCCCGTCACTCATCGTCAACTGGATTAAGGGGATCTCTGCCCGCAAGTACAACCAGAGATACGACGACCGCGTGAAGTGGACTCGTTCGTACTACGTCGGAACAGCGGGAAGCGCCTCAAAGGGCGCTGTCGAACAGTACATCGCTGAACAGGAGGGTGGCGACAAATGAAGCGCGTCAACACCTTCGAAGTGGTTCCACAAACCGAGAACGACGAAGAGTGCCTTCGACGGCTCCTCGATGCGTCCGCCTCTCTGTGGAACGAATTGACCTATGAACGTCGTCAGAACTACTTCGGTGACGGCGACGTGTGGGACACGTCCGAGTACCGTGGACAGTACAACGGTGTCGTCGGAAGCGCGACCGTTCAACAGGTCACGCGCAAGAACAGCGAAGCGTGGCGGTCGTTTTTCGCCCTCAAGGAGAAAGG
>NZ_SGTU01000126.1:486-1070 GCF_005435195.1 Halorubrum sp. SP3
AAACGCCAACCCACCGTCGTACTGGGGCAATGAAGAGGACGGACGCGAACTCCGCACCTACATCCGAAACGACCAGTACACGATTCAGTGGGGGAAGCGTAGCCGTCTCCAAATCCCTGTTGGGCAAGAACTGAAAGATGAGTACGGACTCGGCTACCACGAACGGCTCCGCCTCGAAGTCCGAGGCAACCCGAAGTGGGACGGCGAACAGGGTCGTCTGGAACTCGAATACGACGAGGTGAGCGACACGTTCAGGGCTTTTCAACCAGTCACCGTCCCTGATTCTCGACTGGAGTCACCACTGGCTTCTCACGAAGCCGCCCTTGACGTTGGTGCGAACAATCTCGTCGCCTGTTCCACGACCACTGGGAACCAGTACCTCTACGACGGTCGTGAGTTGTTCGGGCGGTTCCGCGAGACAACAGACGAAATCGCCCGCTTACAGTCGAAGCTCCATGAGGATCGCTCCTCCTCGAAGCGGATTCGACGGCTGTACCGACAGCGGACGAAACGCCGTGACCACGCACAGGACGCATTGGTGCGCGACCTGGTTGAACGGCTGTACGACGAGGGCGTGGCGATGG
>NZ_SGTU01000127.1:0-224 GCF_005435195.1 Halorubrum sp. SP3
CATTCATACTGAGTGGACTAGCCGGGGCTACCGTCAGGTCGCCTTTCATTTCGTTCGAGAGTACTGAGTTGATGGCTGCCGGTATTCTAGCTGTAGCGGCCGTTGGTATCCTCCTTGGATGGAACCGTAGACGATTCTCTCCTCAGCAATGGCTATCGACCCACTACGACGCGGTTGTAACTGTCGGCGCCTGTGGATTCGTTCTGACCGCGTTGGTAGCTGGA
>NZ_SGTU01000127.1:258-1062 GCF_005435195.1 Halorubrum sp. SP3
GTTCACTGTTGAGGGTGTCTCAGCTGGTCGGTTTTCTAATGTGCTCGCTCACGGAACCGGCTTCGTGACTGGTGTTAGTGTCGCAGCAGCTGGCTCCCATCTGGTGTGAGGAGTTGTGTGACGGAGTCTTTTCACGCCTCAGTAATATCGCGTGAATATGGGAGCGAATCGGGACGAATCAAACGACATCGAGTATCCGGGCACGCTCCGGGTTGAGGGGGATCGACAACGGATATGTTTGACGGCGCGGTTACCGCACGCCACTTGCTTCCTGTCAGACTCAGATCAGTTGGGAGCGATGCTTGGCAGGTTAGCTCGCGAGTGTAATTCTCAAACTCGTCATTTGATTTCCAACTTAATTGTGCCAAACTCGTCCACTACGGAATTATTTCACTTTCCGAGAGACTCCAATGTTGGGGTTTAAATACGTCCATTGGATTTCGCCTCAATTCGGATCGGCGTAAGTTATATTGTCCATTGGTACAGGCTACTTAACGGTGATATACACCTCAAAAATATTCGCAACTCAGACCCTTCCGCTACATAAAAGTAGTAGTGACAGTATCTGTATATGATCCAATAAACTATCTCACAACTAAAGCCATCAGCACTCCACCGAAATGAATACTCAACATATTCTACGACGGATACAGAGTTTCAAGTCTGGATTGCCCGACAAACTCTTTCCAGTAAGTAATCGGGAGGACGACTTCTATCCAGACTGGCTAAAACAAGTCCGGCATCGGTATCACAAAAAGAATCGCGATGTCACTCCCCAACGCCTTCCAGAAAGCGCAACACAAG
>NZ_SGTU01000128.1:0-1050 GCF_005435195.1 Halorubrum sp. SP3
GTTGTGGAGCCAACGCATACCTAATACGCCATGTATCAGCAACACCGACAATGGTAGCTGGCCCACTCGTCGGTTTGGGGAGACAGCTTGGGCCTCAGGTCGGTGAGTGTGTAGCTAGCGTGACTACAGACCGAAAACGTGATCGGAGCCGCAGAATTGTCAGGATGACATCGCATCGTATGGCTTTTGACTGTGGTATACGAGTACCACCTATGAGTGATCGGCGGACAGCGTGGTTACTCCTTCCACGACCGGTCCGGCGGCTGCCTGCCGACCTAGCAGCAGTTGTTGTTCTGACGTTGCTCACCGTAGGAAGCGTATTTATTCCGGGGATAAATGAGACACCACTACGTGTACTCTTTGGACTTGGATTTGTCTTGTTTCTCCCCGGATATGCGTTCATTGCGGCGTTGTTTCCTGAAAGCAGTCGAGAAGTCTCAGCAGACGACGGTCAGGCACAGACAGTAGCCGACTCTGAATCGGAGGGTAAACCCAACCCAGTTCCGGGGACTGACGCAGCAGAGACAGAAAGGTCACAACCACCTGGTGAGCATCTACAGTCGCAAGGGATCGATGGAATCGAGCGGGTTGCGTTATCCTTCGGATTGTCTATTGCTATTGTTCCGCTTATTGGATTAGTATTGAATTTCACGCCGTGGGGGATTCGACTGGCGCCGGTTGTCCTCTCAGTTACGGTATTCACGCTTGCCTGTGTGAGTATCGCAGCAAGGCGACGCCACGAGTTGCCTGCTGAAGACCAGTTTCGGGTTCCGTACAGGGCGTGGATCGCAGCCGGGAAAGCCGAACTCTTTGAGCCAAACAGCCGGACAGATGCGGCGCTTAATATCGCACTTGTGCTCTCAGTGTTGCTTGCTGTTGGTAGCGTGGGGTATGCCGTTGCTGTTCCACCGCAGGGAGAACAATTCACGGAGTTTTATTTGCTAAGTGAATCCGATGATGGAGAATTAGTAGCGGACGGCTATCCGGATGAACTGGCAGTTGGTGAACAGAGCCAGTTGGTTGTCGGGATCGGTAATAACGAGTATGAAC
>NZ_SGTU01000012.1:0-23100 GCF_005435195.1 Halorubrum sp. SP3
GCGCGTCCTTCGGGCTCCCTTCGGTCGCCCTCGTCGCGCCCGACTCCCTCGCGCGCGCTGCCTCGCGGCCGCCGGTGGCGGCCGCTCGCAGGCACGCGCCACCGCAGAATAATTATAAATCAAGACTCGGCATCTCAAACCGACAATTCTCCGCTAACCGCCCGCCTCAGACCTCCTCGGCGATGTACCGCTCGATCCGCGTCACGAGCTCCGGGCGGAACGTCCAGAAGCCGTCCCAGACGTTCGGCTCGTCTTCGAGCGCGAGCAGCGCGACGTGGTCGCCGTCGCCCCCGTCCGGCGGCGTGAACACGACGAACCACGACCGCTGATACGGGTAGGAGGTCCCGGTGTGGACGGTGATCGGGAGCCCCGAGAGCGAGTCCACGTCACCGACGCCGTACACGTGGACGTCGACGCCGGTCCCGGCGACCCGTTCGTACACCGACCGGGTCCCGCGCTCGTCGTCGATCCGCGAGAGCCGCTGGAACGAGGCCCGGAGCGTGCCGTCCCCGTGTTCGGCTGCGATCCGCTCGATCACGCGCGAGATGATGATGAGGAGGAGCTTCTCCTTGTTCGAGGCGGGGTAGCCGCGGACCCGAAACGGGACCTCGTCGAGCCCCTCGAACACGGCCGGGAGCGCGACCTCGTCGAGTTCGATGGCGCCGGTCTTGTACAGGTCGGAGTTGATGAGCAGCACCGATTCGAGCAGTTCGTCGAGGGTCGAGCGCGCGACGACCGACCCGTCCTCGACGAGCGCGACCACGTCGTCGTCCGCCGCGGAGTCCGCCTCGGCCTCGCTGACCGAGACGGGCTGGCCGTCGAGCAGCGAGTCGAGCAGGTTCCGGACCGGGTCCGGCGACGACCGGTTCAACAGGGCCAGGTGTCGGTCCGGCGCCTCGAGCTCGTCGAAGAACGAGCGGAGCGATTCGGCCATACCTCTCGTCGGGCCGAGCGAGTGAAAGGCCTTACCTCCGGTCCCCCTCGTCGACGAGCCGCGCGCCCGCGGCGTCGATCCGACAGCCCTCCGGGTCGTACCCCGCGTCGGAGAGCCCGGTCCCGAGCGCGAAGACCGTGCGACCGAGCATCGCCATCGCGGCCTCGCCGCCCGCCGATTCGACCGCCGCGATCGCCTCCGCGACCTCGGGGACGAGGAGGTCCGCGTCGCGGGCGAACCCGCGGGCCGCGTCCGTCAGCGTCTGGAGCCGGGGGTTCGCGCGGAGCCGGTCGAGCGCGTCCTCGCCGGCCGCGGAGAGCGCGGCGGTGTCGCCGCCGAGGACGGTTTCGGTCGAAAGCTCCCCGAACGTGACGTACTCGACGCGCGCGGTCCCCGGGATCCCGTCGAGTTCCCCGACCCCCGGGGCGCCCGGTTCCAGCCGGATCGGAACGCCGCCGCGCGCCTGCGCGACCACGTCGCCGAGGCCGGTCCCGCGACCGACCTCCGCGGCGTGGGCGATCCCGACCAGGTCGTTCTCGGAGCGCCCGCGGTCGAACGCGTCGTTCGCGGCGAGGGCGGTCCCCAGGGCCGCGGCGCCGGAGACACCGAAGCCGGCGCCGATCGGGAGGTCCGTCTCGACCGCGACGTCGGCGGCGGTGGCGTCCAGTTCGGCGAGGACGTCGTCGACGGCGCCGATCGATCCGAACTCGCCGTCGATAGTCGTGTCCCCTTCGCCGTCGCCCGTCGCCCTCTCCGCGTCGCCCGTCACCCCCTCCGCGTCGCCCGTCGCCCTCTCCGCGTCGCCCGCCGACACTCGGACCGTCACGCCGTCGGTGAGCGTGACGCCCGCGCCGCGCGACCCGGCGACCGCGGGATCGTCGGCGGGGTGCGCGCTGAAGAAGGCGGTGACGTGACCCGGGACGAACGCGGTCGCCCGCTGACTGCTCATGTAGCGGCCGACGAGCGGACCGCGATTAACGGTTGTTATCCGGGACGACGCGGACGTGGGCGGGCGTTCGGCGCCGGTGGCGGAGGGGGCCGCGGGCGAGCGGATCGCCCGCGGACGGGATACCGGCTGCGGCCGATCGGCGCGACACCGCAGGCCTAAGTACCGGCCGGACGAACTCGGGCCGTATGCGAAACCAGTTGCGTCCCGTCCTCGCCGCCCTGCTCGCGCTGGTCCTCCCGGGGCTCGGCCACCTCTCGTTGCGCCGGTGGGGGCGGGCGCTGCTGTGGCACCTGACGATCGTCGGCGGCGGGGTCGCGCTGTTCGCGCTGTACGACGTGGAGCCGGTCAACCCCCTCACCGACCCCGCGGCGGTGTCGGCCGCGGTGCCGACCGACGTGGCGGTGCCGATCGCGCTGTTGTCCGCGCTGTCGGCGCTCGACGCGTACCTCGTCGGCCGGGCCGACGCCGCGGCGCGCGAGCGCGCCGACGCGGCCGCCGAGGCGATGCGGCGTCGCGCCGCGAGCGCGGACGGCGACGACGGGTCGGGAACCGTCCGGGGTCCGCCGAACGCGACCCCCGCCGACGAGGACGGCGGGTCCCTCGACGTGACCTGTCCCAACTGCGGCAAGGAGGCCGACGCCGAACTCGACTTCTGTCACTGGTGTACCGAGCCGCTCCCGTGGGCGGAGACGGAGTGACCGGCGGGGTACGCGGACGATCTGTTAGCCGGGCGATCGGTGACGCGGACGGCTCCGCCGGTACCGAGAGACTGATTGCTCGCCCGTCCCGCGTGGGAGTCGATCGATGACGGGTGACTCGTGATGCCCGGCTGGATACCGACCGGGTTCCTCGGCCTCTTCGGCGTCGTCGCCGGCGCCACGCTCGTCGCGTTCGCGATCCTCCTGCCCGTCTGCGTCGGGCGAGAACGCGTTCGGGGCGTCCTCGCGGACCGAGACCTGGTCCGCGAGCGCGCGGTCGGGATCGCGCCGTACGTCGGCGCGCTCGCGCTCGTCCTCGCGGTGAACAAGGGGTTTATCAGGCGCATCGAGGCGTTCTCGTTCGAGTACGGGATCCGAGCGACGACCGCGATATACGCGGTCGAGGGCGACCTCGTGGCCGCGATACAGGACGGGATCCCCCGGTGGACCGTGTACTACTTCGGGCCGGTGTACGTCGTCGGCTACGTCGTGCTGCTCGCGTTCCCGATCGCGGCGTACGCGTTCGCCGAGCGCCTGCGGCCGCTGAAACGACTCGTCGCGGCGTACGCGGTGAAATACGCGGTCGCGATCGGTTGTTACGCCGGGATCGTCGCGTACGGCCCGCGAAACTACCCGACCGTGCCGGGAGCGAACCCGAACGCGGCACCCGTCGAACCGCTGCTCCTCGACTGGTTCGGGGGCGTGACGCAGCTCACCTCGCAGGTGAACGCCGCGACGAACGTCTTCCCCTCGCTCCATACCGCCCTGTCGGTAACGGTGTTCCTCGCGGCGGTCTCGACCCACGAGGAGTTCCCGCGGTGGACCTACGTCGCGGGAGCGTTGACCGGCAGCATCGTCGTCGCGACCGTCTTCCTCGGTATTCACTGGGTGACCGACGTCGTCGCCGGCGGCGTCCTCGCGGCGGGAAGCGTCGCGGTCGCGAACCGGATCGTCGGTTGATCGGGGGCGTAGTTTCTCATCGCTGATAACTGCGAGCCAACTATCATATAACCCCGTCGCGACGGTTCGGGCACGGACGCGAACGACGGACGGAACATGAGTCTGAATCCACGACGATACGACGTACGGGAGCTGCGCCGGATCGCGGACGCGCCGCGAGACGGTGCGGACGGAGCGCCTCGGGAGCGGGCGCTCCGGCGGCCGAACCGGAACCGGGCCGAGCAGGCGGCGCGCTCGGCCGCGTTCACGGAGCTGCTCCAGCGTCAGCGTGGGAAGCGGTTGAACGGCGGCGAGAGCGCGGATCGGCCGTACCTGACGGCGATCCCGGCGTCGCCCGCGGCGGAACGCGAGGTCGGCGAGTGGCTCGGCTACCTCGTCGACGTCGGCGGCCACCTGCGGAGCCGGGACGCGCTGTCCTACTACGGCGAGCTCGACTGGGTCGGCGACGACGCGGTCGCGGCGCTGACGCGCCGACTCGAGGGGTTCGACGCCCCGACGCGCGACCGGCCGTTCACGCCCGCGGACCACCGGATCAGCCTCGTCTCCATCGTCCGGATCGCTTCGTGTGCGAGTGACCAATGAGCGACGACGAATCCACGGACATCAACGAAACGGACGAATCGGCGGCGGTCGGCGTGAAATTAGGCAGCACCCGAACGGTGCTCGACGTCCCCGACGGGCGGGGCGGGCGCGAGCGCCACTCGGTGCTGACCTGTCTGGCGACCTACGAGGACGCCATCACCGGCGAGGAGAAGGTGCTGTTCGGCGAGGAGGCCGCGGTCGAGTACCCCGACCGCGTGCGCTTCATGCTGCGCTCGGGACTCCCCGAGGACGACGACAGCGTCGCGGACGCGGAGCGCTTCTTCGAGGCGGTCGTGGACGCCCACGACGTGCCCGAGGACAGCGCGGTCGTCTACGCGGTGCCGACCATCGACAACGAGGCGGGCGTCGAGAACCTCAAGTCGGTGATCGAGGGCTCCTCCATCGGCCAGGTCGAGACGCGGAGCTACCCCGAGTCGCTGTGCGGGGCGATCCCCGCGTACGGCGACGAGCTCGACGCGATCGACGAGGTGTTCGTCTCGATCAACCTCGGCTCGACGACGATGGAGGCGTGCGCCTACCGGCGCGGCGAGCAGCTCTCGCCGTTCTCGACCGGCTCGGTGACGGGCAACGAGGTCGACCGCCGGATCGTCGCCGCCGTCGAGGAGGAGAGCCAGGGCCGCGTCCACATCGACCGGACGACCGCCCGGGAGTACAAGGAGGAACACGCCGACGTGTACGACTTCGAGCCGTTCACCGACGTGATCCAGCAGCCCGGGGGCGGGAGCCACGAGTTCACCGTCGACCGCGGCGTGCGCGAGCCGGTCGACCGGTACATCGACGAGGTCGTCGACGTCGTCGCCAACGAGTTCCTCCCCGAACTCGCCAACGACCACATGAAACCCTACCAGCTCGCCCTGGGCCGCCCCGTCGCCGCCACCGGCGGCATGGCGTGTATCCCCGGACTCACCGAGGAGTTCGAGAAGCGGCTCACCGAGGCGCTCGACCGCGACGTCGAGGTCGTCTCGCCCGACGAGCCCGCCACCGCGGCCGCGGAGGGCGCGGCGCGCATCGCGGAACGGCTGGTCTGAGCGGCGCGCGAGCGGCCAGTTCGGCTCTATTATTTTCGAACCCCACAGCGACCGGTCCGCGCTATGCGTATCGAGACTACTGCGGTGGCGCGTGCCTGCGAGCGGCCGGAGCGAAGCGGAGGCCGCGAGGAGCACGCGCGAGGGACGCGGTGAGTGAGGGGCGACCGTAGGGAGTCCCGAACGAACCGCGAGGCTGGGGAGGCGTGAGGTGCGGTCGCTGTACGGGGCGGGACTCAAAGGGGCAGCCGGGAGGCGGGCGCAGGCGAAGCAAGGACCGCAAGGAGCGAGCGGAGCGAGCGACGGAGGACCGCAGCGAGCGTGCGCCCGCCTCCCGGCTGGGGCTTTGGAGGTGTTCTCCGTCGAGCTTCAGTCAGTTATGCATGAGCAGTCATCCGACACGTCAGCGACGGGTCTCTCCGATCCGAACACCACTGCTTATACGTCGTAAAGCCGCTCGGCGTCGTCCGCCTGCCGGCGGTAGATGCCCCGCCCCTTCAGCCGCGGCACCTCGTGGCGGTGGAGCCGCTCCGCCCGGGTGTCGTACACGAGCGGGAAGACGTTCGTCCGCCGCTTCGCGACCGTGAACCCGGACATCGCGTCGAGCAGCGACGCGTCCGGATCCGGGACCGCGAACGTCACGTAGCCGATCGGCGTCGGGGCCTCGCCGCCGTCCGCGCGCCCCGGTCGGGGGTCGATCCGGTCGGCGAGCACCTCGCGGAACGACGCCGCGACGTCGACGAGCGTCTCCGCGTCGACCCCGTCCGTCTCGCTCTCGTCCGCCCCCACGAGCGTCGCCAACACCGCCACGTCGCCGAGCGTGTCGTCCGTCTCGCGGGCCGCCCACAGCCGCTCGAACGCGTCCGTCCCCGCCTCGACCGCCTCGAAGCCGTGTGCGCGTCGGTTCGCCGCGACCGCGTCCCGGTAATCGCTGATGTCCATACGACCCCAACGACCCACATGGTAAAAAATGACACACACGATCCGCGGGGGAGCGCCCCGACAGTAAGGCTATACGTGCGCCGGTGCTCTCGGGCCTATTATGACGCGGACGCGACGGCGGTACATCCGGGCGGTCGGGGGCGCGGGCGGGCTGGCCGCTCTCGCCGGCTGCGCGTCGACCGGCGGCGACGGGAACGACTCCGACGGGCCGCCGGGGTCGGACGGGAACGGCGGCGACGCCGGCGGCACGCGTCCGGAGGGGACCGGCGGCCCGGGCGTCTCGATCGTCGCCACCGACGGCGACGTGGACGTTGGAGTCCAGCCGAGCGTGGAAGTCTCCTACGAGGCCGCGACGGAGGACCGCCCGCCGCAGCTCCGGACGACGCTGACGAACGCGGGCGACGAGCGGGTGCGCGTCGGCGACGGGCGGGCCGTCCACTTCGAGTACGTCTACGACGAAGACGACGCGCTCGTGCTCCTTCCCGGCGCCGAGGAGTACCCCGCCGAACCCGACTGCTGGCGGCTCACCGACCAGATCGCGGTCACGGAGGAGTACCGGACGTTCGGGATCGCCGCCGGCGAGTCGAGCGAGCGGCTCGTCGACCTGTACGCGACGCCCGGTGAGGACGCCTGCCTCCCGGTCGGCGAGTACCGCTTCGAGACGACGATTTCGACCGTTACCGCCGACGCCGAACCGGAGTCGTCGACGACGTGGGGGTTCTCGGTCGTGCTGGAGTGAGCGGCGGCCATCGGACCGCGTCACGCGGACTACGTACCGCTCTATACTCCTCATAGCAACCGTTATTCGGACCCGTCGGAACGGTCCCGTATGAGCGACGACATCGTCACGTTCGGGTTCGTCTGCGTCCAGAACGCCGGTCGCAGCCAGATGTCGGCCGCGTTCGCGGAGCGGGAGTGCCGACGGCGCGGCCTCGACGACCGCGTCGAGATCGTGACCGGCGGGACGCGCCCGGCCGACGAGGTCCACCCCGAGGTCGTGGAGGCGATGGAGGAGGTCGACGTGGACCTCTCCGACCGCGTCCCCCGCGAGGTCTCGACCGCCGAACTCGACGCGTGCGACGTGGTCGCCACGATGGGCTGTTCGACGCTGACGCTCGCCGACGGCGTGGAGGGGCGCGACTGGGCCCTCGACGACCCGCACGGGCAGGACATCGAGCGCGTCCGCGAGATCCGCGACGAGATCGAGGGGCGCGTCCGAGACCTCTTCGACGAGTTCTTCGACGGGGCGTAGGCGGCTCCAGACCGAGGATACCTTCGGCTCGCGTCGTTGCTCGCGGCGGAAGTAGTCCCGGGCGGATTCGAACCTCAGTCACTCCGCTTCGCTCCGTTCCCTGCTTCGAACCCGTGGTCGGGACTATTCGTCCTCACTTCGTTCGGAGAATAGTCCCGGGCGGATTCGAACCGCCGTCAATGGCTGACTTCGGGCACCCGACGAGCGTCCTTGCCGGAACGCCCAACGACCGCGTTTGCGTCACGAACGCGGACGGATTCCCTCCAAAGGCCATTATGATTGGCCACTACACCACGGGACTACGACTCCGGCTAACCGGCGGGCACTCAAGTACGTTACTCTCCTCGGCGCCGGAGACCCCCCGACTACGCCCCTTCCTCGATCCGGTCGAACCGCTCCTCGAAGTTCTCCCGACAGGAGCCGCAACAGAAGTGGTACAGCGTCCCGTCGATCCGGGCCGACTCCCCCTCGGCGGTGACGGTGTTGCCGCACTCGACGCAGTCGACCGCGAGGTCCGCGTCGCCGACCGCGGGCGACCACTCGTGGGCGTCGAGCGGCCGCACCGACAGCTCGGTCACGGTCTCTAACCCGACCGCGTCGTCGACGAGGTCGCGGGCGGTCCCCTCCTCGACGCGCGCGACGACCGTCACCTCGCCGTCGGCGGTGAGGAACGCGTGTTCGACGCGCTCGTGGCCCGCGACCGCCTCGTGGACGCGGTCGGCGTGCGCGGGCGCGACGGAAAGCGTCGCGAGGACTCGCAGCCCGTCGGAGAGCGCGTCGCCGTCGATCCGGAGCGTGAACCCCTCGATCACCCCTATCTCGCGGAGCCGGTCGACGCGGTCCGACACCGCGGGCGCCGACAGGTCCACGCGCTCGGCGATGTCGCTGTACGGGCGCCTGGCGTCAGCCAGCAGCAGCCGGATGATCTCTCGGTCCGTCTCGTCGAGCGTGCGCATGGCCGGGCGTTCGACCGGCGCGGGCAAAAGGCGTCCGGGCGTCGGGCGTCCGGGAAACCGGTCGGCCTCGGGGGCGACGGAAAGGCAATTGTGCCCGCGGCGCCAACGGCTGCCCATGACGACGATAGACGTCGACGGTATGTCGTGTACGGGCTGCGAGGACAACGTGACCGACGCGCTCGGCGAGCTGCCGGAAGTCGAGTCCGCGAGCGCCGACCACGAGGCGGGCACCGCGACCGTCGAGGGCGACGCCGACCTCGACGCGGTCGTGGCCGCGATCGAGGACGCCGGCTACGAGGCGTCGACGTAGGCGGCCAGCGCGAACCGAGAGTGGAGGCGGCTGAACGGCGGTCGGAGGAACCGGTCGCGGCCGGGACGGATCAGGCCCGGTCGTCGCTCTGACCGTCTATCCCGTCCGCGTCGTCGTCGGTCGAGCGGGCGTCAGTCCCCCAGACGTCCGCTTCCTCCGGCACGTCGACGCCGGCGTCGTCGGTCCCGCCGTCCGGCGAGTCGCCGTCCTCGGACGGGGGCGAGGCGGTCGCGGCCGAGCCCGTGCCCTCCGGCGCGGTCGCCCCCGAATCTGCGCCGCCGCCGACCTCCGCACCGTCGGCAGTCTCCTCGTCGGCGGCGCTGCCCGGCGCGGGCGGGCGGTAGGTGTAGATGAACTCCCCGAAAACGGCGTGGAAGGCCCCCGTCTCGGGGTCCTTCACGACGCCGGTGTCGTTGTCTATCGCGAAGTCGACGAGGTCCCGGAGCGAACCCGCCTCGGCGGTGGGGCGCTCGTGAACGGATCCCGGGAGCCGGAACGTCGTGATCCACTCGTCGAACTCCGAGCGGTCGTCGCGGTACGAGAGGTACTCGCGCTCCGCGGGCGTGAGCGCGAGGTCGTACTCCCGGGTCGCGTAGCCGATCCCGCCGGCGCCGACGAGGCCGACGAACAGGAGGAGCGGGCCGCCGAACGACCGGAGCACGCCGTACTCCCGCTCGACGGTCTCCGACACGGTCCGCTCCGTTGTGGCGGACTGGACGCCGGGATCGGAGACGGAGTAGGTGGCGCCGTCGTGGGATATCGTCATGTCGAGCGTCTGCGTCGACGTCGTGGGGACGCCACCGATCGACCCGTCGACGGCGACCTCGGTCCTGACGAACGTCTCTGTCTGTCCGGGCGAGGCGCCGAGCCCCTCTTCGATCGCCGCCACTCGCCCGTCGATCGCGGTGCTGTTGAGCGTGAACGAGGCGTTCACGGGCTCGCCGGGGGCGACGTTCGAGACGGTCTCCGACGCGAGCGGCTCCGTCTCGCGCCAGTAGACGGTCCCCTGCTCACCGACGTTGCGAATCACGAGGGCGGAAGCCAGTTCGACGGTCACGTTCTCGGCGGTCGACGCCGCGTAGCTCGTCGCCACGCTCACGTCGAGTTCGGGAGCGATCCGCGTGAAGTACGTGCTTCGCTCGTCGAGCACCGCGCCGGTCTCGAAGACGGCGTTCGGCTCCGTCACGGTCGCGCTGTGCCGGTACTCGCTTTCGACGGTGAGCGAGGAGACCGTCCGCGTCTGCGTCTCCGTGCCGGGATCGACGTGCGTCGTGTACGCGAGCCCCGCGCCGACCGCGACCAGGAGGAGGCAGACGACGAGTATCGCCGTGGACTGTGCGTTCAAAACGGCGCGGAGTCGGAGACGGGTTTCGTTTGGGTCTGAAGCCATGGTCACCTGTAGAACTCGCGGAGGAGTCGCCTGTGGAGGGGGGGCCGCTCGCGGGAGTCGCGCGACCGGATCCGGGCGGGCTCGCCGCGCAACAGCACCAACCCGATTCCGACGATACCGCCGCCGAGAAGCCCGTTTATCGCGACGAGCGGCGCCCAGGGGTGGACCCCGTACAGCTCGTCGACGATACCGGGCGGCAACACGGCGAGGTAGCGGTGTTCGACGACGAAGAGCCGGTAGTACCCGGTCTCGTCGGGCGCGGACAGCGTCACCGTCGTCGACGCCTCGCCGCGACTGCCGACCGAGAGCCGCTGCGGGTCGACGTCGACGCCCGGGCTGGCCGGCGTGACGTACGCGTACACGGGGACGAGCCCCGAGTTGGGGACGACGTACTCGATCTCCTGGCTCGTGCCGCGCTCGATGACGGTCGGGTTCTCGGACTCGAACTCGGCGCTCACGACGCCGTACTCCTGTGTCCCGGCGGGGACGACCATCGCGGCCGTCGCCGTCGCCATCAGCACCAGCGCCAACACGCCGAGGATCGCCAGCACGGAGGTGCCGTCGTCGCGGGAGCGGTCGCGCGAGCCGCGGTCGCGCGTGCCGGCGTGGAGGTACCAGTCGACCGCGTACGCGACCATCGACAGCCCGAAGACGATGTACGCGAGCCCCTGCGTTCCCAGGAACGCTCGAGCACCGAACGTGACCGCCAACCGCGTCTGGACGGCGCCGAGCGCGGACTGGAAGCCCATGGCGGCGGTACCCAGATGAGGGATCACGACGACGCCACCGCCGATCTGGAGCGCCTTCGCGACGATCTGCGCGTCCTGAACGACCGGCTCACCCCCGTCCTGATCGGTGAAGGGGTTGTTGTCCCCGCGGGTGATGTACCCGCGTTCGGTCTCCTCGACGACTCGGTGGGTCGTGAGGCCGCCGCCCTGGATCTCTTGAGCCTCGAAGGTCACGACGTCCCCCGGCCTGATATCGCCCGCGATCTGGGCCGGGATCGCCACGAACCCGTCGCCCGGGTCGAGCGTCGGCTGCATGCTCCCCGTCTCGACGTAGCTGAGGAGGATCGGTTGGCCGAGGAACTGCCCGACGACGAGCGAGAGGACGACCAGCACCGCGGCCACCTGGAGGGCCACGGACAGCGTTCGTTTGATGGACATTGTGTCGGACTCGAGCGGGACGGGCTCGCGGACGACCGTCGGAATCGGGTTCCTGTCGCGCGAGCGTCAGGTAGCCGTCGATCGCTGAAGGGCGGCGTGTCCTAATAAGTTCGTGGGTGGAGGCGAGTCCGGACGGTTGCGGACGGCCCTAGCCGTCGAAGGCGCCGCCCGCGAGCAGCGCGAACGGGGCGATGAAGCCGAGACAGAACCCGAGGAAGTGGACGTAGAGGTTCACGACGCTCCCCCCGCCGGCGGGGTTCGACGGGAAGCCGACCACGGGGTACCCGACCGCCACCACCGCGCCGACGGCAAGCAGGTCGCCGTAGCCGGGGCGCGACGCGACCGATTTCGCGTGTGTCCGGATCGGGCGCGGGAACCGCACCCCGCTGCCGGCCGCGTACAGCACTGCGAGGAGCGCGCCCGCGAGGCCGATCGCCGGCCCCGCGAGCCCGATTCCCTCCGTCGAGACGGGGAGCGCGAGGAGCGCGATCCATCCGACGAGCGCGAAGAAGACCGCCGGCAGCGCGGCGACGGAGGCCGCGGGCGCGAACCGCTCGCGGGCGTAGCAGTACCACACGATGGGAAGCAGTCCCGCGAGCGCCATGTTGACGCCGGAGAAGCCGAACCCGATCGCGTCCCGCGGGACGGCGAGGTTCAGCACGGACAGCGCGAACGGAAAGGCGCCGAGGTAGGTGACGAACGCCGTGAAAAAGAGGCGGCGGCGCCCGCTCAGGACCGCGAGCGCGTAGCCGACGCCGGCGAGGAGCCCGTACCCGACGAGGTTCCCGACGAGGTGGTCGGCGCCGAGGTGGACGTAGTGCGCCGTGAACGCCGAGGACACTGTGGGGTCGGTGTACGCGAACGCGAGCGAGCGCCGGGTCGCTTCCGGCAGCGTGAACACCGCGATCAGGACCGCCGGCACCGCGAGCAGCGCGAGCAGGTCGACCGCGCGGACGCTCGCGAACAGCTCCCGGCGGAACGCGCGGTCCGCGCGCCGGTCGGCGGCGTTGGCAGCGCGGTCCCCCCCGTCGGTCGCGGACGTCATCACGGGTCCGAGGTCGGCGACCAGCGGTTAAGAACTGTCGGCGCGCGACTCACCGCCGCAAAATCGATGCCCGAGAGGGCGGTCCGGACGAGAGCCACCCCCGCCGACCGACCAGTCATCGCGGCATCCGCCGGACGAGCGCGAGGGTGGCAAGAGAGATTATCATGAGCGCGAGCGGACCGGCGAGGTCGGCCGGATCGATCCCGAACGGCTCTTCCGAGGGCCCGGTAACAGTGGCGGACTCGTCAGTGCCGACATTCGACTCGTCGCCCGATCCCCCCGCGTCGTCGCTCGCTGGGTCGCCGACGAGCAGGGTGCCGACCCGAGTCCCGTCGACCGCGAGGTCGTAGGCGCCGGCGGTCTCGAAGGTCGCGTCGAACGCGACCGTCGCCGTCTCGTTCGGTTCGAGCGTCACCGTCTCGTTCGCGATCGGGGTGCCGTTCGCCGTCAGCGTCACCGTGCGCTCGCCGGGCGCGCCGCCCCCGTTCCGCAGGGTCGTCCGGACCGTGACGTTCTCGCCGGGGTCGACCGCCCCGGGCGCGACCGTCGCCTCGGTCACGTCGTACCGGGGGGCGTGCGCCGCGACCGCGAACGTCGAGGACGGTTCGGTCGTCGCGCGGAAGTGGACGCGGTCCTCGGGGAGCCCGAGGATATCGACGACCGCCTCGTCGACGACCGCCACGGGCTTCGCCTCCCAGTCGCCCGCGTCCGTCCGCCGGTAGAGCGCCACGTCCTCGGGGTCGGTCCCGGTCGCGTTGAGGTACGCCGGGTCCGCGCTGAAGCGGATCGTCATCGCGTCGACCGCGTCGGGTGCGAAGTCGTAGTCGAGCGAGAGGTACCCGACCGGGCGGGGACGCGTCGGCGCGGTCAGCGCGCTCCCGTTCGCGAAGGGGCCCGAGCTCCCCGCGGCGTCCAGTTCGACGCGCTCGGTCCGGACGCCCGTCAGGTCGATCCCCTCCAGCGTGACGTTCTCGCCGCCGATTTCCATGCCGTCGGCCAGGAACCGGACGCCCTCCCCGCGCTCGACGCCGCTCGCGACGAACTCGCGGCGGTCCGCGCTCGGGGAGACGACCGTCGTGGTCGGGCCGCCGTCGCCGATTTGCTGGGTCGACGCGCCTGTTGCCCCAACCTCGTCGGGCTCCGCGATCTTCGCCTCGATCGAGAACTCGTCGGCGCCCAACTGCGTCCCGACGGTCGCGCCGCGCGTGTCCAGCGCGAGCCCGACCGCGACCGTCTCGTTCGGCGCGAGCGTGACGTTGTTCGCCTCGCCCTCTATCGAGTCGCCGTCGGCCACGAAGGTGACGTTCTCGCTGTCGTACTCGATCCAGACGTGCGCGTACTCGTTGGCCGTGTACGTGATAGTGAACACGTCGTCGATCCGGCCCGTCGCGCCGACGTTCACGCCCTCGAAGGAGGGATCTCGGATGTTCGGGTTCGACGCCGAGACGTCGATCGCGATCTCGTCGTCGTCGTTCAGGTAGGCGTACCGTCCGTTCGGGCCGTCGGCCGGTTGGATCGCGAGGTCGCCGTTGGCGACGGTGTCAGCGGGGCCGTCGACCACCGCCGCGCCCGTGGCGAAGGCGAGTGCGGTGGCTGCGGAAGCGGCTAGCAGGACCAGTATTAGAATCCGTCGGGCAGTCGACATCAGTTAGTTGGATACATATTGTTCTCAGAGTGTCTTCGTATTGTGGTCCTTGATTCACTGAAGGGTCTGATTACTCACCGGATCTGGTGCGTTCAATCCTCAGCGACCTTATTACAAATAAATAACAGTATCTGAGACCGAATATGGATTGGCGCCAACAGGATTATTAGCGGTAGTTACGTCCGGGGACCGCCTCTGTCAGAGTTCTGTACTGCGTGCCCGGGTTCGTCGGGTACGTCTTCCTCGTCAGCCTTAGCAATGATCGTCGATTGGCCGTCTCGGTCAGACGGTCTCCCGACAGTGTTGATTGTCAGACCAACGTTGAATCCGTCTCCGACCTCAACATACTGGATCACCTCTCTGTCGTTGAACACGTTGTTGCCGTCAAGGCTGATTCCCTCGTCAATGTCGGAATTATAGTAATTTACACCAGGAATATTCGACTTCATCCAGATCCATACCGGTTGTGAGCCTTGGTTGGTAATCGAAAACAGGTCATCAAAAAACGTTTCAGCCTGTTCATTCACACCTTTCCCGCCGATTTTGTTCTCACCTATCGAAATTGAAAGAGTATCCGAACGACCCCCAGACCCGTCAACGAATTCGTTTGAGTTCGGCGTACTCAGCGGCTTCAATTGTAGGTACGCATTTGAATCGGGAGACACTGACACAGAGACGTTCCGACTCACACTTAGACTCGTGAACGCACCAGTTCCTATTGCTGCCGCACTACCAGTGGCCAAGGCTCCTAGACCGGCGATGAACTTGCGTCGGTTTGTCATAGTTGGTTTACCTCGTTGACCGCACACGACCCGCGGGCCGCCGACGCGGGACATCCCGCGTCATCTGGGGTCGCTCTACTACACCCATGGGGCCTATCCCATATCGTTATGAATTTCCAGAAACACTTCCGGGCGAGACTGAAACTCGGCCGCCCGGTTCCGACCCCGCCTGAATCCCGACCGAATCGATTCAGGTCCGGCCTGAGACCTATTCGGGACCGTTCAGCCCCGTCCTGAAGCGGCAATCGTTGCTGGTGAGATGCTACGGAATATGATGGAATCCGATAAATAGCGCAATGCGCCTGTGAAAGTAAGTTGCCAAAATACGATTAATACGGTTTTGAAGGCCTAAAGACGCCGTATATCGCACCTGTGCGAACGGTTGTTTGAACGGAGAGAAAGTTTAGCAGATTATCATAACCACGGGATTTATGTTGGCGTGTTCATATGTGTCAGACAGAAATGGCGTCGGTACAGCAGATTGACGGGGAGGGGGCAGAACCGGCGACGGAGGTGTCCGAGGACGAGCTGTTCGACGTACTGGCGAACCAGCGGCGGCGGTTCGCGGTTCATCTGCTGAAGCGGGAGGAGAAGGAGCGGTTCGAGATCGGCGACATGGCCGAACAGATCGCGGCGTGGGAGAACGGGATCGACACGGCCGAGATCACCGGCAACGAGCGCAAGCGCGTGTACACCGCGCTCCAGCAGTCCCACCTGCCGAAGATGGACGACGCGGGCGTCGTCGAGTTCAACAAGGACCGGGGGATCGTCGAGCCCACGGAAGCGATCCAGAACGTCGACCTCTACATGGACGTCGTCGAGGGGAAGGAGATCCCGTGGAGCACCTACTACCTGGGGCTCTCGGGCGTCGCGGTCGCGCTCACCGGCGCGGTGGCGCTGGACGCGTGGCCGTTCGTCCTCCTTCCCGACATGGCGTGGACGGTCGCCATCGTCGTGGCGTTCGCGTTCTCCGCGATCACGCACAAGTACTACACCGCGGAGATGAAGGTCGGCGAACCCGAGGAACCCCCGGAACTGAGGTAAGGCGAGCGGTTTCAAGCGGCGCTTTCTGCGGTTCCGGCGCCGCATAACCTTAGGGTCAGGACGCGTTGGATCGAGCGAACGGACCGTGCGAACTCATCGCAAATGAAACGACGGAACTTCATCCTGCTGCTCGGCGGCGCGAGCTCCGGCGCGATGAGCGTCGGGACCGGCGCGTTCAGCAGCGTCTCGGCCGAGCGGGAGGTGTCGGTGAACGTCGTGGAAGACGAGAACGCGTATTTGGGGCTGAATGAGGACCCTGAAAATGGGAAATTCCTCAAGATTAAAAATCAATTCGCTGGGAAGCTCACACTGCGAGTGAACGCGAAAATAGTAGAACCGGACACTGGTTATGAATCCGAGGTTGAGGTCGATTATGAGAGCGGAGAGGTCGACATTGAAATCGAGCCGGAAACGGGAGACGAGACCGAATCCGAAACTGGTGACAACACTGTCACGATCGGTCTCGGAAAGCGCACGTATGTAACCACTAGCTGCGAGGTGGACAGAGAATTACAGCTTGAGCTTTCATTCTTCGGTACCGTTGAGAACAGCGAAACGACAGTTCATAAAAACCGGAGGTTCACCGTCGATTGTACGTACGAAAATGATGAATCGACATCTAGCTCCCCTGCGACTCAAAACAAGGTTTCAGGAGTGACATTCGAATCGGGGAACTCGGGGGTCATCGTCAACACGACAGATTCTGCTTCGGATAACGCCGAGTTCACCGTAACTGTCTACTACAAAGACAATAGAGACATTACGAGTATAACCAAGGACGGACTTTCGGGAGACAAGACGCTCCAACTCAAGCAAACCTTCGGTGGTACAAACAACGGCAATCAGATTGTCGGTGTACAAATAGCAGGTATAAGCGGTGTTTTCGACCGCGAGGCTATCGATCACCCAGGGAAAGGAGATCCGGGAGGAACGGTAACGGTTGCCGACACGGTTCCGCTGAATCAGGCGTCCTTCCAAGACTAATTTACGGTCGGAGCGGGGTAAAATATTCTGATGAACGATTCGATATTCTCTAATAGATCCCGGTCACGATGTCATCGAGCTTCGAGATGATCCGCTGCTGTGTCGGCGCGTCGAGTCCCTCGGACGATCGTGCGGCGGGCGGTCGAAACTCCCACGTCCAGTCGTCACTCCTCGCCATCGATCATTTCGACGACCTCGTCGCGGGAGACGGCCTCGCTCTCCCCCTTTCGCATCGCGTACTCCTCCGCAGCGATGCTCGCCAGCATGTCGCGTGACGCGCCCGGGTGCTCCGTCGCGTCCCGGATCGCGTGCCGGAGGAACTCGCTCCGAGACGTGTAGCCCTCTTCCTTCCAGGCCGCGTCGATCTCCGCCAGTTGGCGCTCGGTGACGCGCACGTTGATCGTCGTCGTCTCGGGGTCGTCGACATCGGGGTCGTTCGTACCCGTTTCAGACATACGTGTGTGTTGCGTCAGCGGTTATATAAAATACCGGACCCGAACCGATCCGTCCCGGGTCAGAACAGCCCGGGGACGAGGACGTAGCTCAGGAGCATTCCGAACAGTCCGGCGAACAGCGCGAACAGGGCCATCGGGACGATCGCCTTGCGGAGCAGGTCGCCCTCGCGGCCGGTGATGCCGACGACGCCGCAGATGGCGGCGACGTTCAGCACCGAGACCATGTTGCCGAGGCCGCCGCCGACGTTCTGGAGGCTGACGACGATCGTCCGGGAGAGGCCGACCGTCTCGGCGGCGTTGTACTGGAGCACGCTGAAGAGGATGTTCGAGGAGGTGTTGCTCCCGGTCATGAAGGAACCGATGGCGCCGATCCACGGCGATATCATCGGGAGCAGCCCGCCCGCGCCGATCGCGAGCGCCCGGCTGAGCGCCTCCATCATGCCGAGGAGGTCCGCGGTGTTCGTCTGCGACTGGATCATCACCTGCGTCATCGACACCGCGATGATCAGCGTGAGCGCGGCGGGCGCGACCTGCTCGACCGAGCGCCGCCACGCGGCCCCCATCTCGTCGGTGTCCATCCTGTGGATGAGCCCCGTGAGGACGGCGATGGGGATGAACGGCATCGTCCCCGGGAGGTAGAGGTACTGGAGCGTGTAGCCGAGCTCCGTGCCGAGGATCGAGTCGACGCTGACCGAGAAGCTCTGGATCCACGCGAGCACCTCGGTGCCGGCGACGGTGAGGTTCGGCCACCGCGTGACGAGCAGCGCGACCGCGACGAGCAGGTACGGCGTCCACGCCAGCAGCACCGACATCTCCTTTTGCGGCTGGTCGCGGGAGATCTCGTCGAGGTCGAGCCCGCCGAGCCAGGTGTCGCTCCACGTCGAGTCGCTCGGGAAGTCCCACTCGCGGTCGGGGACGAGGACGTCGTTGTTCGCGAGCAGGAGCCCGACGCCGAGGACGACGAAGCCGGCCGCGATGTCGGGGAGCGCGGGGCCGACGAACCACGCGATCGCCAGCTGTGTCCCGCCGGTGACGGCGCCGAGCAGGAGCGCGAACGGGGCGATGGGGAGCGTGTCGCGGACGGCGCCGCCGACGCTCCGGCCGCCGTCGGCGTCGCCGAACCAGTACGTCAGGAAGAACACGCCGAGGAGGCCCCAGAACACGTACGTCACCCCTGTGACGACCCCGGACCACGCGGAGACCATCGAGAGGAACTCGGCGACGCTCACCGAGCCCGACAGCGCCGGTTCGATGACGGCGCCGGTCCCGCCGATGACCGGCGTCCCGGCCGCGCCGAACGGCGGGTTCGGCGCGTTGAAGAACAGGCCGAACACCGCGGCGGCCAGCGGCGGGAAGCCGAGCCCGATGAACAGCGGCGCGGCGAGCGCGCCGGGCGTCCCGAACCCGGCCGCGCCCTCGATGATCGTCATGAAGCCGAGCCCGATAAGCAGCACCTGGATGCGCCTGTCCTCCTCGATCTGCCCGAAGTACCACCGGATGGTGGCGATGGCGCCGCTTCCCTCGAGGTAGTTCATCAGGAGGATGGCGCCGAAGACGATGAGGATGATGTCGACCGCCTGAAACGCGCCGTAGACGGCCGACGCGACCAGCCAGTCGAGTTCCATGCCCCAGTACGTGATCCCGATCCCGGTCGCGAGCAGCCACCCGACCCCCATCGCCCGGGCGGCCGACCACCTGAGTCCGGCGAGCAGGACGAACGCGACCGCGATCGGGATGACACCGACGAACGCTAGCGTGAGGACGTTTGTCATGGTTGTGTCAATTGACCGTATATTGGCGTCCCGCAACGAAGCATATGTAATTTTCTTTTTTGACGATATTACCCGCACGGATCGATGACGCGATAGCGCGATCCGTCACTGACGTCGCGGACCGCGCGGCGGCCCGCCCGTTCAGCGCGGTCTCTCGGCGCGTGGCGGGAGGACCGGTGGCGCTCCGGCGCCGAGGGAGCCGCCGCCATCGGCTTCAGGTGGGCTTATATGCCTCCCGGCCGGAGCCGCGGCCATGGACGACCACTCGCACGAGCCCGATCCGGACAAGCGCGTGACCGCCCCGATGCAGGAGTTCGGCAGTCGCGAGGTCGGTATCGGCGCGGCCGTCACGCTCGTCGGCCTGCTGATCGCGTACGCGATCCCGTTCCTCGCGACCTTCTGAGCGCAGCGTTCGCTGCGTGTGAAATAGTTCCCGACGCGGTGTAGCGGTGCGACTACCGCGGGTACCAGGCGAGCGGGTGGTCCGCGGTGAGCTCCAGGGAGACGGGCTCGTCGAGGTCGAACTCCTCGACGTGGTTGTGGAGGCAGTGGACCGCCTCGCCGGAGTCGAGCTCGACCCGGTAGACGAACGAGGGGCCGACGTACTGCCGCGAGGTGACGACGCCGTCTGCGAGGTCGGGGCTCGCCGGCGTCGCGCGGAGGTCGTCGGGGCGCACGAGGACGTCGACGGGCGCGCCGTCGTAGACGGTGTCGTACCCCTCCAGCGTCACCGCGTCGAAGCGGCCGATCCCGGTGTCGACCTTCCCGTCGCGGAGCTCGCCCTCCAGGAACGACGCCCGCCCGAGGAAGGAGGCGACGAACTTCGACTCGGGGCGCTCGAAGACTGACTCGGGGCGGCCGACCTGCTCGATCGTCCCGTCGTTCATCACGGCGACGCGGTCGGAGATGGAGAGCGCCTCCTCCTGGTCGTGGGTGACCGAGACCGCGGTGACGCCCGCCTCCTTCAGGATACGGCGCACCTCCTCGCGCATCTCCACGCGGAGCCGCACGTCAAGGTTCGAGAACGGCTCGTCTAAGAGGAGCACCTCGGGCTCGGGCGCGAGCGAGCGGGCGAGCGCGACGCGCTGCTTCTGGCCGCCGGAGAGCTGGTCGGGCGTCTTCCCGCCGTGGTCGACCATCTCGACCAGTTCGAGCAGTTCGTCGACGCGCGCCTCGCTCTCGGCGGCGTCGGCGTCGGTCAGGCCGAACGCGATGTTCTCGCGGACGGTGAGGTGGGGGAACAGCGCGAAGTTCTGGAAGACGATGCCCACGTCGCGCTGCTCGGGCGGGACGAACGCCCCGTCGCCGGCGACCACCTCGTCACCGAGGGCGATCCGACCCTCGGTCGGCTCCTCGAGGCCCGCGATGGTTCGGAGCGTCGTCGTCTTGCCGCACCCGGAGGGGCCGAGGAACGTCAGCAGTTCGCCGGACCGGACGTCGAGCGAGACGTCGTCGACGGCGGTCTCGGGGCCGAACGCCTTCGTAACGGCAGACAGCGACAACACCGGGTCTCCGGGCGACGAGCCCGCGTCGTCGGAAGCGGTGTCCGTTCGATGACCGCCCGTCGCGTCGTCCGATCCCTCGGCCGTCGCGTCGTCCGACTCGACCGAGCGCGTCGTGCCGACTGGTTCCGTGGATGCCATCGATGAGGGGCGGGCGCCGGGCGACCGGCGTCCCGCGGTTGCCGTCACATACTTTAGGAGCACCTAAAAGCGTATCGCTCGCTCTCGCGCCGCCGAAGTCGGGAGAACGCGAGAGCCGATCACGGCCAGGCGGGGCCCGTCCGTCGCTTCGCGACGGTTCAGGACAATTCCCGATCGATAACGTCGCGGCGGTCGCGGATCGCGTCGGCCGAGAGCGCGATCGACTCGTCGTCGACCGTCAGCGAGAGGGTGCCGTCCGTCGTCACGTCGCCGAGCCGGAAGACCGGGAGGTCGCCGACCTCCGCCGCGACCGCCTCGGGCTCTGTCGTCTGGACGAGGAGGCGGCCGGGCGTCTCGTCGAAGGCCGCGACGCGGTCGGGCAGCGTCGCCTCGACGCCCGCGTCGTCGGTCACCAGTTCGGCGAGCGCGACCGCGAGCCCGCCCTCGCTCACGTCGTGAGCGGCGAGCGTCGACTCGTGGCGGGCGGCCGCCGCCAGCGACACAACGAGGCCGCCGAGGTCGTCCGCGGCGCCGGACTCGTCCGGCAGCGTCGGGAACCGGTCGCTCCCGCCGGCGTGCGCGAGGTACTCGGAACCGCCGAGCGCGTCGCCGCCGGCGCCGACGAGCAGCAGTTCGGAGTCGGCCGCGCGCTCGCCGTCGAGCGCGGCCGGCGGCGCGTCGTAGCCCCGCGTCGTCCCCAGCACCGCGAGCGTCGGCGTCGGGGGGATCGGGCCCTCGACGCTGTCGTTATACAGCGAGACGTTACCGCCGACGACGGGCGCGTCGAGCGCGGCGCAGGCGTCCGCGAGCCCGTCGACGATCCCCTCGAACGCGCCGTACACGTCCGGCTTCTCGGGGTTGCCGCCGTTGAGGCAGTCGACCGCGGCGAGCGGGACCGCGCCGGTCGCGGCGAGGTTCGTCGCGTTCTCCAGCGCGACCGCGCGGGCGCCCTCGTACGGCGCGACCGCGGTCCACTTCGGGTTCGCGCCGGCGGCGAGCGCGAGGCCGACGCCGTCGCCGGGGGCGTCGCCCGCCTCGTCGGCTCCGGTCTCCGTTTCCGTCTCTCGGACCGCCAGCAGCGCGGCGTCGTCGCCCGGCTTCAGGGCCGTGCGCGTCCCGACCTCGTGGTCGTACTGCCGGTACACCCAGCGCTTGCTCGCGGTCGAGGGCGCTCCGAGGACGGCCGCGACCGCCTCGTCGAGCGGGGGCTCGTCGTCGGGGAGGTCGCGCTCGGGCGGGCTCGGGGGCTCGCTCTCGAGGTCGTTCATCGGGGCGCCGTCCGCGAGGAACTCGGCGGGCGCGTCGACGACCTCGCGGTCGCCCGCGCCGCCGTCGTCCTCGGCGTCGCGCGCGAACTCGCAGACGTAGTTCCCGTCGGTCACCTCGCCGATGACCGAGCAGCCGAGGTCGAACCGCTCCGCGAGCGCGGCGACGCGGTCGACGTCGTCGGGCGCGACCTCGTAGCACATCCGCTCTTGGCTCTCGGCGAGCAGGATCTCGGTGGGGTTCATGTTCGGCTCGCGCTGGTGGACGCGGTCGAGGTGGATCCGCGCGCCGAGCCCGCCCTTCGCGACGAGCTCCGAGGAGGCGCCGCCGAGCCCGGCCGCGCCGAGGTCGCGGGCCGAGCGGATCAGGTCCTCGTCCACGAGGGCCTCGTTACACTCGATCAGTCGCTTCTCGGCGTAGGGGTCACCCACCTGCACCGCGGGGCGGTCCTCGGTCTCGGCGTCCTCCGCGAGGTCCTCCGAGGCGAAGGACGCGCCGCCGAGCCCGTCGCGGCCGGTGCCGTTGCCGACGAGGACCAGTTTGTTGCCCGGCTCGTTCGCGGTGGCCGTGACGAGCCGGTCCTCGTCCGTGACGCCGACGCAGGCGACGTTGACGAGGGGATTCCCCTCGTAGCCGGCGTGGAAGGCGACGCTGCCGCCGACCGTTGGGACGCCGATACAGTTGCCGTAGTGGGAGATGCCCTCGACGACGCCCTCGAAGAGGTACCGGGAGCGCTCGCGGTCGAAGCCGCCGAAGTACAGCGAGTCGAGGAGTCCGATCGGGTACGCGCCCATGCTCATCGTGTCGCGGACGATGCCGCCGACGCCGGTGGCCGCGCCGTCGAACGGGTCGACGAACGAGGGGTGGTTGTGGCTCTCGACGCCGAACGTGACGTAGGTGTCGCCGTAGTCGTCGGCGTCGCGCTCGGCCGCGGGACGGTCCGCCGCGTCGGGCTCCGGCAGCGCGAGGACCGCGGCGTCGTCGCCGGGACCGACCACGACCTGGTCGCCCTCGCTGTCGAACGCCGACAGCAAGGGCCGCGAGGAGCGGTACGCGCAGTGCTCGCTCCAGAGGTTCTCGAACAGCGCGGCCTCGGCCGCCGTCGGTTCCCGACCGAGCTCCGCGGTCACGAGCTCGCGGTCCGCATCGGACAGACTCATTCACTTACGTGGTTACCGAGCCGGTTCTAATGCTTTTCTATACGCACGTTCGTGTTGATACCTCGTCCGTGACCACACACGGATCGCGGTGCTGTGCGGTGGCGCGTGCCTGCGAGCGG